>JBBIOC010000100.1:1015-3128 GCA_037443585.1 Candidatus Omnitrophota bacterium | reverse complement strand
GCCGGATAGGAAACTTACAGTAAGCTGTGGTGTGAGTGAAAATCCTATAGACGGTTCTGAGGCAAATTTACTTATTGAGAAGTCCCAGCGATTCTTGAAACAGGCAAAGGCGTTGGGAAAAAACAGGGTGGTGGCATGATGTATGACATTAAACAATTACTTCGCAAGATGTTTGAAAAGGGGTCTTCAGATTTGCATATTGTTGCGAACTTGCCTCCTTATGTAAGAGTAGATGAGAGGCTTTATCCGTTGGAAGGTACTCCTTTGACCCCTGAAGATTCAAAGAAACTAATCTATAGTCTGCTTTCTGACGAAAAGATTGAGAGGTTTGAGCGCGACAGGGAATTGGACTTTGCCTTTACTATAGAGAATCTGGCCCGCTTCAGGGTGAATGTATTCTTAGAGAGGCAGAATGTAGCCTGCGCTATAAGGGCATTACCTTTCAGGATAATGAGTTTCCAGGAGTGCGGATTGCCTATAAAGGTCACAGAAGAATTCTGTAGATTGCCAAAGGGGCTTGTTCTTGTTACAGGCGCTACGGGTAGCGGCAAGTCCACCACACTTGCTTCAATGATTGATATGATAAATACGGAAAGGGACGACCACATTATTACGATTGAGGACCCGATAGAATATGTACATTTTTCTAAAAAGTCCATTATAAATCAGAGGGAGGTTGGGAGCGATACACACTCTTTTGGTCAGGCATTAAAGCACATTTTGAGAGAGGACCCTGATGTAATCTTAATTGGTGAGATGAGGGACCTTGAGACAATAGAGTCTGCACTTATAATCGCTGAGACAGGCCATCTGGTCTTTGCGACCCTTCATACTTCAGATGCGGTCCAGACAATAAATAGAATTATAGATGTCTTTCCGTCGAGGCAGCAGGCACAGGTGCGCACTCAGCTCTCCTTTGTTTTAATGGGCATATTTTCGCAGCAGCTAATACCTCGCGCTTCAGGAAAGGGAAGAGTCCTGGCAGTTGAGGTGCTGGTTGCAAACCATGCTATTCGGAGTATGATTCGCGAGATGAAGACGCATCAGGTATATTCTGTAATACAGACAGGGCAGCGCGAGGGTATGCAGACTATGAATCAGTCACTCTTTGAACTCTGCCAGAGGGGCGAGATTACGTATGAGGATGCAATCAGCAGAACCACAGAGGTGCAGGATTTGGAGCGGATGTTCAGGGAGGTGCGGTAAAACCTAAAACCGCGTTCAACCGCGTAGGTTGAACTAATGGTTGGAGGCACAGTGGCACAGAAGCGAGTCGTTTCTAAGCAATTAGGGGAGCTTTTAATAGAGCGGGGCGTTATTACAAAGGAACAATTAGAACAGGCCCTGCAAGTCCAGAAAGAAAAGGGAGGGTTGATAGGACAGATATTAGTGGATCTGGGCTTTGCAAAAGAAGAAGAGATTGCCCAGGCCCTTACTACACAGTTTGGATTTCCGTACCTGCCTTTAAATAATTATGAGATAGACCCCGAGGTTGTAAAGATTATCCCTGAGAATGTGGCGAGTCAATATTGCCTTATCCCTATTGATAAAATAGGTAACAGCCTCACAATTGCAATGTCAAACCCATTAAATATCCAGGCGATAGAAGATATAGAACTTATATCAGGGCTGATTGTCCAGATATTTGTAAGCACAGGCACTGATATACGTAACGCGATAAAGAAATATTATGCATTCCCTCAAAGAACGACTCAATGAAATACTTATCAAAGATGGACTAATAACTGAAGAGAACCTCAAAAAGGCACTTGAAGTCCAAAAGAAGGTTGGTGGTTCTCTTGGCGAAATCCTTGTCAGAGAAGGTTTTATCAGCGAAAAAGAACTTCTGGCTGCTACAAGTGAAGGCTTGAGGGTTCCACCTATATTACTCTCAAAATTTAAGATAGACCCGGAATTGCTAAAGCTCATCCCTTCTTCTGTTGCAAGGCATTATCAGATTGTGCCTGTTTCAAAGGTGGGGGATACATTGACTGTTGCTATGGCAGACCCTTTGAATGTCTATGCAATTGATGATATAAGGGCCCTGACAGGCTTCAGTATAGGGCCTATTATCACTACAAAAAAAGAGATTCAGGAGGTTCTGGACCAATAT
>JBBIOC010000100.1:0-941 GCA_037443585.1 Candidatus Omnitrophota bacterium | reverse complement strand
AGAAATTGTTAAAGAAGAGCCGGGTCCTGAGGTAATAGATTCTTCAAGGCTTATAAAATTGATAGAGGAGGCGCCTGTTGTAAAGATAACGAATCTAATATTGGCCAATGCAGTGAAGGCGCGGGCAAGCGATATCTTAGTAGAGCCGCTTGAGAAGGCCCTGAGGGTCAGATATAGAGTAGACGGTATTTTGAGGGAAGTGGATGCGCCTCCAAGGTCAATGCATGAGTCAATCGTCTCCAGGATAAAGGTTATTTCAGACCTTGATATTGCTGAGCGCAGGCTCCCGCAGGATGGCAGGTTTAAATTGAAGATAGAAGATAGGGAGGTGGACTTCAGGGTTTCGATTTTGCCTTCAAGCAGGGGCGAAAAAGTTGCCCTTAGAATACTCGACAAGTCACAGGCAATGCTCGACATAGAGAGATTAGGTTTTGAAAAGACGAGCCTAGAGCAGCTTAAAAAATCTGCTATGAGGCCGCATGGTATGATATTGGTCTGCGGCCCTACAGGTTGCGGTAAGACTACCACATTATATTCGCTTTTAAAATTTGTGGATGCGCCTGAAAAGAATATCATAACTGTTGAAGACCCTGTTGAATATCAGTTGCAGGGCATAAATCAGGTAACAGTTCACCCTTCAATCGGCCTTACATTTGCAAATTCCCTTCGTTCTATCTTGAGGCAGGACCCGGATATTATTATGATTGGCGAGATAAGGGATTTTGATACAGTGGACATTGCAATAAAGGCTGCACTTACAGGCCATCTGGTACTCTCCACGCTTCATACCACAACAGCCGCAGGCTCAGTTGTGCGTCTGTGTAATATGGGCGTGGAGACATTTTTAATCAGCGCCTCTGTAATCGCTGTTATGGCGCAGAGGCTTGTGAGGGTCGTCTGTCCCAAATGCAAAGAGCCTTATAAACCAAGCGAGACATTGT
>JBBIOC010000099.1:0-5959 GCA_037443585.1 Candidatus Omnitrophota bacterium | reverse complement strand
TTTTCTTTCCATTCTTCAATTCTCTTGCGCGTCAACTCTGCAGATAAGAACCTGCCCATAGCCGCACAAGCTATCTCTTTTTCTTTAATCCGCTTTATTTGACTCTTGGTAAGTTGTATGTCTCTAACCCATATTGAAAGGGTATTCTTGGGAATACCCATCTTTAGACTAATTTCTCCCAACGACCAGCCCTGACTCCTTAGTTTCCATGCTTCCTGTTTTATTTCTTTTGAATATACCTTTGGCATTTTTATTCTACTTATATTATATAAATTTAATCAAAAAATAATTTGTTTATGATTATCAATTGTGATAATATGATGCCAGCATCTATTTTAATAACCCCTTGCATATCTTTTTTGTATCTACCTATATAGACGTAATAACAAGGTATTTTCTTTCAATATTTTTTAATTAAGGGATAGTTTTAATCTTAGTAGGTAGTAGATACCCCTTAAGGGGTATCTACTACCTACTACTACTAAGACAATTCCTTAAAAGATAGGAATTGCTTTTTTTGATTTAGGAGATAGATTATGTCGTACGATATTTGGCAAATTGAATTAAGACACGATGGTTTAAAAAAATATCGTATTATCAGAGGCAGAGACAAATATGAAGTTGAGCAAAAAGCTGCTGCCATAAAAGCTCAATGGGATGAAATATGAGACTCCTGAACCTGAAAAGGATAGAAAGAGAAGTTGTTATCGAAGAAAAAGAAGATAAGAAACTATTAGCCATGGAAAGAACAAAGGAAGCAGAAAGAGCTATTAATGAAGTTGAGAATATTTTAAAACACACCCTTAAAATTAATGATGCGATTGAATGGAATGCTTTATTAGATAAATCTGTTTATCCAAAGAGAAAGCCAAAGCCAATGAAATTATTAGAGATACCGATTGAACCAAAAGAAACAGATCGAGAGTTTGCTTCTAAAATAAATTTTTTTATTGAATTTTTCTCCGACTTGAAACAAGAAAGGATTGATATAGCAAAGGATTTATTCAAAAAAGCACATTTTAATTGGGAAAAAGAAAAGATTAATACCGAAGAAAAAAACAGAAAAATGTTAAAAGACTATGAAGAAAATTTATTAGAATGGCAAAAGGAAGGAAAAAAGTATATTGAAAAAAGAGAAGAAAAAAATAAGCACATTTTAGAACTAAAAGAAAAATATTCCCGAAAAGAACCGCTTGCGATAATAGAATATTGTAATTTGGTCTTATCAAATTCTGAATATCCAGATACTTTTCCTCAAGAATTTGAAATTGAATATGTTCCTGAAACTAAAATATTATTAGTCGACTACTTATTGCCAAATAAAGAAAATATCCCGACATTGAAAGAAGTAAAGTATATTGCTTCACAGGATCAGTTTAAAGAAAAGCATATTTCAGAATTAGAAATAAACAAATTATACGACGATATTCTGTATCAGATTACATTAAGAAGTATTCACGAACTTTTTGAAGCAGATGCCATCGATTCAATTTCTTCGGTTGTATTTAATGGGAATGTCAGATTTATAGACAAAGGGACAGGGAAAGAGGTTGTAGCTTGTATCCTTTCTATACAAGCGCAAAAAGATGAATTTATGAATATCAATTTAGAAAATGTTGACGCCAAGGCATGTTTTAAAATCTTAAAAGGCATAGGTAGTAGTAAGCTTCATGGTTTGGCTCCCATTGCCCCTATTATGAAGCTTAATAAAGAAGATAAACGATTCGTCACACCTTATGCTGTAGCAGAATCAATGGATGAAAAAACAAATATAGCAGCAATGGATTGGAAAGATTTTGAAAACTTAATAAGAGAACTATTCAAAAAGAATTTGCGCCTAAGGGTGGAGAGGTAAAGATTACAAGAGCAAGCAGAGATGAAGGGGTCGATGCAGTTGCGTTCGATCCAGATCCGCTTCGCGGTGGAAAGATTATTATACAGGCCAAGAGATATACCAATCCTGTAGGTGTTTCTGCTGTCCGAGATCTATATGGGACAGTCATAAATGAAGGGGCTATAAAAGGTATTTTGGTTACAACAACGGACTATGGCCCAGATGCCTATAAATTCGCTCAAGATAAACCAATAACATTATTAAACGGAAATAATTTATTATATATGTTAGAAAAACATGGCCATAAAGCCAAAATTGATATTCAAGAAGCGAAAAAAATCCTAGTAGAAAAGGAAGAAATTAAACACACATAGTAAAATAGGGAGGCTTCTAATTTTTGAAAAATAGAAATGTCTCTAAATTATTAAACCTAATACAAATATTTTTCTTGTACCGTTTGCAAATTTCCCTATCAACCTGTCTCTATTTTTGAGATTAAAGCTGTCCCACTTCATCTACTATGATTGAAAGAAGGAAGCATCCAAGATATAAGGCCCAAATTAAAATCAAATATAAAAGATTGGATAATCCAATTTCCACCTGGCAACTTGAACCTGAAGTTAAAAATATCAGTTTGGGAGGTATCTTGTTCAGCGCCTATGAAAAGATGCCTATAGGAACTCCACTACTTTTTAATCTGCAAATATTTATTAAAGATTCTTCTGCAAAAATAATAGAATTGCGCGCTAAAGTTGTTGACGTTGAAGACGGCATTGTCAGTTACGATACAAGAGCAGCTTTTGAGGGGCTTGATAGTGCGGCGAAGATTATGCTAAGGAAGTTTATTAATTATATATCGAGATAAGAGGACCACGAACATTGATTTTATCCAAGTTCGACATCAATCTTAGCAATCTTTCTATCCCTTATATCCTGAGCAAAAGGCGGGCCAATAATATTTGAAGAGATTTGAAACTTTTTGCCATCCAAATAGAAAAGTTTAATCTCTTTTATCTTCGCACCATTTCTGCCAAAGGTATCTTTTCTTTGCGGGTTGTGATAAACAACTGATATAGAACCCAGGAAAGCAAAACTAAAGACCCCCTCCTTTGTGAAAAGCCAGCCTGCCAAAGCAGGCTTAAATTCAAGACATAACCTGCCTTTAGAATTTAAATAAAAAGGTCTCTGTCCTACATTCATCAAAAGCCATATGTGTAAAAGCTCTGCAGTAGAGCCACTGAGTCTTGCTACAAAGCCCCTCCCATGCAAAGACTTATCAGAATTTACACTTGAAACAATAAAGGAAGAATTCTCCAGGATGCTTCTTCCATAAACCTTGGGGTCTTGAAAACACACCAAGCAATTCTTAAAATCCTCATAGAATTCCTCATAAAGCCCTGCTCTTAAAACCTCTAACAAAAATTTATATTCCATATGGAGCCAGATAGATTCATTCTCAAGCCAGCCCCTCGGAAAGACCTTGGTCCTGCCAATCTCCTCGGATTCCTCTGAGAGATAACCACTGACCTTATACATCCTAAGTTTCTTATCAAAAAGTTCACTCTCCCTTACTGCTCTGTAAATTTTTTTTGCACAATACTTATCTTTCTCAGCCCTCAAGGCGTGCACAAAAGCCTCTAAGAAAATGGGAAGGCTCCTCTGCCTGAACCTTTTAGGCCTGATATAAGTCCCCCCCTTTTCTTCATTCAAAATCACATATTCAACAATCTCATTTATAAAATATGAAAAAAATTGTCCAGAACTATTGCGAGAACGTTCAATGGCATTATCTACTTTCTTTATCACCAGCTCCAGAAATTCCCTTATCTGACCAAAATCAAGCTCTAATTCCTTTCCAGATATACCTTTCAATATACGCTGGCGGTAAGCTTCTTTTTGAGAACAGGAACTATCCCAGAAACTAAAATTATCTAAATCCTCTTTTAATAAATCTCTAATCTTTATAATAAATTCAAACAGCTCTTCGAATACCTCAATACTATCAGAGTCTTTCAAGCCTAAATTTATAATTGCATCTTTTAAAAAGGTTGCAAGTCTTTTAAGTTCAAATGTCTCGCATATTGAAGAGCCAAATAATCCTGGTAGACCATTCAAGGCATCATACCAGTTTGGCTTATTTGCCTCCATCTCAATACCAACACCAAAAGGGTCAAGGGATGAGACCTTATTCACAATGATGCAGAGAATCTTATTTATAAGATTTGTATAGTAGATATTGCCTTTCCCATAATTTGAACACAGTTTTGTTGCCTTTCTATCTATATCACTATGTATGGCCTCACTAATTAAATCCAGGTCCTCATGCTTCCCAGCAACTGCATGATACTGCCTTGGCCCATCTTCAGTTAAAATATATTTTTTATCTCTTGGAACTACATAGGCAGGGTTCTGATAAAAATAAAATTCCTTTTTCTCTATAAGAATCTCTCTTAACCTTTCAGGATAGATAGCCAGATAGCTTTCTAAAAGGTCAGTATTATACATCCAGTGGTCTGTCCAGAAGCCCTCCCCGTGCTCTGCATTCTCTTCTCTATGGCAATGCGTAAGCACCTTCTTTAGAAATTCTTCAGGAGAGGTTTTTAAATCTATGTCGTTTTCTTCAATTAACAAAAGTAATTCCCCCGGAACGAACGCCCTGGCCAAAACTGAAGCCACAGCCTCTTTATCCTTTTCTTCTACATATCCATTGAGAAGCTTATTAAGATTCTCAGGGTCATCTATAACAAAGCTTGACCCCTTGATTATTAAAGGATTAAACCCATCTGCCTGTATTAGATTATAAAAACTTATGATATCCGCATCCCTTACTTCAGGATTAAAAAATACATCCATACGTCTATTCTGATTTATATCTCGATAATTGCCATTGCCCTGCGAGAGATATGTGGGAGCCAAAATAAATTTATTATAGTCCCTTTCAGGGTCACCATGCTTTCTTGAAAAGACATAAAAGATTATCTTGCCTTCATGGGTCTCTAAGGAAATGGGCAGACCCCCGCGCATCACATTGTCTAAGAATGTCTGCTGGCAGTAGAAGTCAAATTCCCTTGAAGAACTTTCAGTCCGGATAAGATTTTTAATATCTTGTATAATCTCCTTATTTCGCTCTGATTTTTTTTGGATATAGTCCTTATTTAAAACCTCTTTTACTACCCTATTTAATTTCTCCTGACTTGAGATTGGGCCTATTAAAGAATAAATAGTTTTTGCCTCATCAGGTAAGATACCAAACCTCAGATATCCCATTGCGCAAGGGGTTCGGCTTTGGTCTGATTGTTTTGGAAAAACCTTAAAATTATTGTTAAGCAAAAAGTTTTGTGGATATCCAAATCCAGTAACTGCCCCGAATACCAATTCACTATCTATAATCGGCTCTAAAAGTCGGGATGAGTCCTTTTCGTGATGAAAGCTTAAATAGAAATTCCCTTCCTTTATATGGCAAACCTGCGGCTTATCTGAAACTACTACCTTTAGATTGTAAAAAGGCGCTTTCTTTTCCAGATTTACCACCTCAAACCACGCCTCAATCGTCCTGCACATATCCTTAAGAAGCCTATCCGACAAACCATAAGGCACAATGACTGGCATGCCATCAAGAATCTGGAGTTCTCTCTTTTTATTGGATATATTTTTTATTGTCACGCTTCTAACCAGTGCAGCGAAAGGCTCTTCAGGTAAGGTAAAGTAATTTACTTCAGTAATTATTCCCAGGGTCTTATTCATCTCTTCGATAGTGAGGTCAAAGGAGCTAATAAACATCTTCTGCTCTATATCAAAGGAAAGGTTTTGTGGATTATTTTAGAATGGCTCATAAAAGACAAAACCTTTACTATCCCTTATTTTTAGAAAAGTGCTGAAACCCTGGGTAGGGGTAAGGCGATAGGCTTTGTTAGCAGGCTGGAATTCCATTATGGCCTTATCCTTTCCTTCTATGCCAAAGCTACATATGCACTGACCACGATTTACATAGAAAACCCACATCGGAATCCCCCAGAGCCCTGCAATCCCAGGAAAGAAGTTTGTAAAGCTCTTGGCGAGGCTAAAATTTTCTATAACAAACCTGCCATCAAAATCTAAATAGTATCTAACCGGCCTTTTTTTATT
>JBBIOC010000098.1:0-5994 GCA_037443585.1 Candidatus Omnitrophota bacterium | reverse complement strand
ATAAACAGGCTCACATCTATCTTTCTCTTTGAAAGTTTTGTAACAACCTCTTTTATTCTATCTTTATTCTTTAATATATCCAATCCGCCTTCAGTTGTAATCTCCTGCCTCTTCTCTGGTACAAGCGTAGCCTGGTCAGGTAATACATGTGCTACAATTTTAACTATTTCCGGGTTGACTGACATCTCCAGATTCAGCCTTGTCTTAACTGTTTCGCGCAATATGTTCAAGTCCCTATCATTTATATGCCTTCTGTCCTCTCTTAGATGCGCCACAATACTGTCGCATCCTGCAAGTTCACAGATGGATGCAGCCCAGATAGGGTCTGGTTCTATACCGCGCCTTGCCTGACGCAATGTTGCTACATGGTCAATATTTACACCTAACTTTGGCATAACTTATTGTCAATTATTTCTTTCTAATGACCCGACTCCTCCACGATTGTTTTGCTAAATCTTCTTTCTCTTTCTCTACCTCCCCAGAGATATAAATCCACACAATTATAGCCAAGAGCAAAGAAAGGAGTTTCAAGGCAATATTATTCAAGAGCCAATTTTTCATCTTGGGTCTTAGTCCTGCTTTTCAGTTTAGGCTCAAATAGGTTCCTCAATACCTTCGCAAGCGTCTCAGCATCAAGGTCTCGAGTCAGCCTACCTTTAACTGCTACTGATACACCGCCTGTCTCTTCTGAGACTACCACCACAATCGCATCGCTCTCTTCGCTCAAGCCCAGTGCTGCTCTATGCCTCGTGCCCAATGTCTTTGACACCCTTGGATTCTGTGTCAATGGGAAGAGACAACCTGCGGCAATAATTCTATTGCCCGATATCACAACCCCTCCATCGTGGAGAGGGGTATTTGGCATAAATATTGTATTTATCAATTCACTTGTAACCTTGCTATCAATATGAATCCCGCTTTCTATGTACGTCCCTAGTTTTGTATCCCTTTCGAATGCTATCAATGCGCCAATCTTCTTCTTAGACAAGATGGTGCAGGATTTAATAATCTCATTTAAAACCTCAATCTCTTTTATAAAAAAACCAAAAAACCTATTTTCTCCGATTCCAGCTAAGGCGCGCCTCAATTCAGGTTGAAATATTACGAGCATACCAATTACTGATATAGCAAATAATTTTCTTAAGACCCAGTTTATTGTCTCCAGTCCAAGCTGCTGGGTAATGAGAAAGACCAGGGCAAGGATTATAATGCCATTTAACACCTGAAAGCCACGTGTCTGTTTAACGAAAAGGAGTATTACATAAAAACAGAACCAGAGGATTGCTATCTCAATAGCAGGCTTCCAGATGTTCGATAAGGTCTCTATCAATTAATTTCTCCTGCAAATAGAATCCGTCATCCTCGCAACCTGCACCATCTCTTTAACATCATGAACCCTTACAATGTGAGCGCCGTTTCTTATGGCGAGGGCCACTGTAGCCGCTGTGCCAAAAAGTCTATCCTGAAGTTCCAGATTCAAAACCTTTCCTATAAAAGACTTTCTTGAGGTGCCGACTAAGATGGGCCTGCCTAAGCTTCTAAATTCTCTAAGCCTTTTTAATATTTCGAGGTTGTGTTCGACAGTCTTTCCAAAACCAATGCCAGGGTCTATGATAATATTTTCCGCTTTTATGCCAGAGTCTTCTATGCTCCGCCTTAGACTTTCTATAATCTCTGATATGAGCGACTTATATTCGGGGTTTCTCTGCATAGTCCTTGGAGTCCCCTTTATATGCATAATTACAATGAGAACATTATGCCTTTTTATTATATTTCGCATCCTCTTATCTGCTCTAAGACCTGAGATATCATTTACCATCGAAGCGCCATTTTCAAGTGCCTCCTCAGCAACCTTTGACTTCATTGTATCTATTGAAATCGGTATCCTTATTTTCTTGGCAAGCCTTTTTATTACAGGAATCACCCTTTTTAATTCCTCCTCAACAGAGATGGGTGCTGAGCCAGGTCGGGTTGACTCGCCGCCTATGTCGATTATATCTGCGCCCTCTTCCTCCATCCTCTGTGCAGCCTCCAGTGCCTTTGTGGGTTCTTTATAAATACCGTCTCCACTGAACGAATCAGGTGTAAGGTTTAAAATACCCATTACATATGTCCGCCTTCCAAATACAAACTCTTTCTGTCCAATCTTTATCTTAAAAAATTTCTTGAAATAGTTTGAAATGAGGTTTTCAATCTCATCTGAAATTTTGTTTAGACCTGATGGCTGGTTCTTTAGTTTCTTGCAAAAGCTCTCATACTGTTTCTGCGTACCCATAATTATGGTGTTACAAAATCTTCCTCTGCCTGCGATAGCATTCCACGGAATAGCAGCCTCTCCTCCAAGAGAAAGCATCTCCTGTTTAATGATATTACAGACAACAGGAGAAAGTCTTTCAAGTTTTACCATTATTGTCTTGGATTTTCTTGACATGATTGGAAGGCTTCTTGGGTCGCAGCCGATTTGTCTGATTTCGTTTTCTATGTCTAATGAGTCTTCAAGGAAAAGGATTCTGGGGTTTAATGAATCCATTATTTCTTTTCTTCTATTCCTACAATTTTTTTTACCTCTTCACGATCCAGCACCTCTTTTTCGAGCAATTTATCAGCAAGGGCATCGAGTCGGACTTTATTTTTAACAAGCTCCTCCTTTGCCCTCGAATAACATTCATCTATAATCTTACGCACCTCCTCGTCTATAGCAACTGCGGTTGATTCACTATAGTTCTTCTCTTCAAAAAAATCCATGCCTAAAAATATCTGTTCCTCGCGCCTGCCAAAAGTCAGATTTCCCAGCCTCTCACTCATCCCTAACTTCATAACCATATTTCTTGCGAGTTCAGTTGCCTTCTCAAGGTCATCCTGTGCGCCGCTGGAAAGTTCATTAAAAGTGAGCTCTTCGCTTGCCCTGCCTCCAAGAATCCCAACTATCTTGCCCAACAATTCTTTTTTAGTAATTATATATCTGTCTTCCATTGGCAATCTCATAGTATAACCCAATGCAATACCCCTCGGGATAATAGAGACCTTGTGAAGGGGGTCTGCGCCTGGAATCAGCAATGCCAAAAGCGCATGGCCTGATTCGTGATATGCCACAATCTTCTTCTCTTCAGCATTTATTACGCGGGTCTTCTTCTCTGGCCCTGCAACAACCCTCTCAATCGCCTCTTCCAATTCCTTCATCGTCACCGCATCCCTTTCTCTCCTGGCAGCCAGAAGTGCAGCCTCATTAGCCAGGTTTGCAAGGTCTGCCCCTGAAAATCCTGATGTCTGCCTTGCAATAGACTTTAAATCCACATTCTTGTCAAGCTTTATATGTTTTGTATGAACCTTCAGAATCGCCTCTCTGCCTATGATATCAGGCCGATTTATTACTATTATCCTATCAAACCTCCCAGGCCGCAATAATGCTGGGTCTAAAACATCCGGCCTATTAGTGGCGGCTATCAAAATCACGCCTTCCTGCGTATCAAAGCCATCCATCTCTACTAAGAGCGCATTTAAGGTCTGCTCCCTCTCATCATGTCCTCCGCCAATACCTGCAAATCTCTGCCTTCCAACCGCATCTATCTCATCGATAAAAATAATGCATCCTCTTGCGCTCGTCTTTGCCGAACTCTTAGCCTGCTCAAAGAGGTCTCTGACCCTCGAAGCGCCTACTCCCACAAACATCTCCACAAAATCTGAGCCACTGATGCTAAAAAATGGCACATTTGCCTCGCCGCTCACAGCCTTTGCAAGCAATGTCTTTCCTGTCCCAGGCGGGCCCATCAATAAAACCCCTTTCGGTATCTTTCCGCCAAGCCTCTGGAATTTTTTAGGGTCTCTTAGAAATTCAATTACCTCTTTTAACTCCTCTTTAGCCTCATCAACGCCTGCCACATCATCAAATGTAAATCTGACTCTATCAGGGGTTATCTGTCTTGCCCTGCTTTTACCAAAAGATAATATCCTGCCGCCGCCCTGAACTGCGCCTCTATAAAATAAAAACCATAGAAGTCCTACGAATACGATTGTGGGTAGTATCGAGAAAAAAACATTAGCCCAGAACCCTGGCATCTCAACCTTAAAATTCTCTACATTCTCTCTTAAAAGCCGCAATAGGTCCTGGTCATTCTCAGGTATGTTTACCCTGAAGCGCGTCCCGTCAATCAATTTTCCTCTAATCTGGCCTTCTATCTTTACTGCCTGATGCACCTGTTTCTTCTCTAAAAGGCTGTAGAATTCGCTATAGGTAAGTTCTCGTGGAATAGCTTCTGAGGGAAGAGAGCCTATCCGGAATATATACATGAGGATAAAAAATATGGCTATCCAGAGCAAAAACCCTCTTGTAAATCTGTTATTCCCATTTCCCATATTTCTTGGTCTTGGTATATTTGTCCCTTGTTCCATAGTAAAACTTTATTTTATCACATTTATTTTAAAAAGCAAATAATTTCGCCTTTTTTCTTGAGGACTGAAACCCCTGAAGGCAAATCTACTATTGAGCCATTTGGTCTGTCCTTTATCAGCTCCTCAATCTCCTTCCAGTGTTGGAATGAAATCTTTCGCAAATCGCCTTTAAGGCGCTTTATGCTTAAGCGGATAATCCTCCTTTGAAGCGCCTCGTGAAGTTTTAAAAATTTTTTAAAATTTATGTGGACTGTCCTGTCTTTGATATGCGAGATGCTTTTAAACTTGCGCTCGCCAATAAGTTCTAAAAAATCTAACTCCGCCCGTAAGTTATCTGCCAGATTATTCAATAATTCTCTTATATTAGGATTGAAATCTTTTTCTAAATATGGGATTAGATTTTTTCTGATTCTATTTCTAAGAAATACAGTTTCAAGATTGGAAGAATCCTGTCTGAAAAATAGTTTTTTAGAATTTATAAATTCTTCTATCTCGCTGCGCCACACTTCAATTAAAGGTCTAATAACAATCAGGCCATTTAATTCCTTGTAAGCAGGTATGCCTGTCAAACCCAAAACCCCTGAGCCTTTTATGAATCTCATCAGGACAGTTTCTGCCTGGTCATCTTTAGTATGCGCTATTGCAACCTTGTCTAAATTGTACTCTATTGCAATCTTTTTAAAGAATTCATACCTTGCAGACCTTGCTGCCTCTTCTGGTGAAATGTCTCTCGTTTTAATGATTTCAGGGACATTTGTCTCTTCGTAGCTAAAAGGCAAATTTAATTTTCCTGCAAGCTCTTCGACAAATAACCTGTCCTGCCTCGACTCTTCCCCTCTGAACATATGGTCCAGATGGCCAACATGGATAGAAAAATCCAATTCCTTACTCAAGATATTTAATATATGTAGCAGCGTAACTGAATCAGGACCGCCTGAGACACCTATTAAAATCTTATCGCCGCGTCGAGTCATTCTGTATCTAGCTATGGTATCTTTTACTTTTTGGATTAAGTCAACCATAACTTTCACCTTTGTTCAACCTACGCGGTTGAACTTGTTCAACCTACGCGGTTGAACAGGTTAGCTGCTCATTTTGCCTTTGGCAAAATTCGGTAGCGGCGACTGGATTTGAACCAGTGACACGCCGGGTATGAGCCGACTGCTCTGCCAGACTGAGCTACGCCGCCGAAACTTTACGAAGTAAATTTTGTCCCGAGTGGCCAAGGCTTTACTGTATGCCACGAGGGACAACCCCCTCATTCAAACTCCCGCTTCTATACCCTTCCAAATCCAAAGTAATATATCTAAACCCTAAACCTTTAAATTGCTTTACAATTCTATCACGAAAACCCTCATTTAAGAATAAATTTAAATCCTCCTTTGCCACCTCTATTCTTGCAATATCTCTATGATATCTCACCCGAACCTGCTTTATGCCCAATGATTTTAAAAAGTCTTCTGCCTTTTCTACTTTCTTCAACTTCCTCTTTGTAATCTTTTCCCCATACGGAAACCTGGATGCAAGACAGGCCATCTGAGGATAATTCCAGGTCTCAAGGTCCAGTCTTTTTGAACAGCTTCGGATTTCTGATTTTGTAAAGCC
>JBBIOC010000097.1:3736-6021 GCA_037443585.1 Candidatus Omnitrophota bacterium | reverse complement strand
TATTTAGGCTCTTAAGGGCGAGTTTATATATCTCAGGGTCAGGTTTTCGAAGCCCTACTTTATAAGAGAGTATTATCTTATCAAAATCCTCAAATATCGAAAATCTCTTTTTTAGATATTCAAAATGTAATTTATTTATATTTGATAGCAATAAGATTGGCAGAATATTCTTGACTTTCTTTACAATCCCAAGGACCTCTTTATTTACTGGTGTCAGGAAAAAGATTTCGTTCCAGATAGGGAGAAAATCCCTGTAGCTTATATCAAGGTTTAAGCTCTCTTTAACCTTCTGGAAAAAATCCGAAGGGGAGAGTCTCCCTGTTTCAAATAACGAGGTCAGGTCAGAGTCAAAGAAGAGCTTAAAGATTTCATCAGGACTCTTATTTGTAAATTTAGAAATCCTATTAGCCGCAATCCTGTGGTCAAAATCAATCAGTACCCTTCCAAGGTCAAAGATTACAGCCTGAAATTTACCATTCATATCAATGAAAAAAGTTTACATTTTCGTCACTGTCAAAAATGTAAACTTTATTTTAGGTAAACCCTCGGCACCCGTCTCCCGATTGAACACACAATCTCATAAGGTATTGTATTGCAGAGGCTTGCCAGCTCCTCAGCACTTATCGCCTCTTTGCCCTGCCTGCCAATCAAAACAACTTCGTCACCAATCTTTATCTCAGGAATGCCTCCCACATCCACCATACTCAAATCCATACATATCCGTCCAATTATTGGGGCGCGCCTTCCCCTTATCAAGACCCAGGCCTTATTTGAAAGACCCCTCAGATAGCCATCACCATAACCTACAGGTATTGTTGCAATCTTTGTTGGCTTTTTTGTAATATGAGTCCTGCCATAGCTTATACTTCTACCAGGCGGAACCTCCTTTAAAAATATAATCTTGGTCTGCAGGCTCATAACAGGCTCAAGTCTTAAATCTATTTTGAGCCCCTCTTTAGGATAAATCCCATAAAGCATAAGGCCTGGCCTGACCAGATTCATATGTGAGTCTTTAAAACCTATTACAGCCATACTATTTGCAATATGCTTATTCGGTATGTCTATCCCTTCTCTCTTAAGCTCCCTTATAAGGGTTCTGAAATCCTGTATCTGCTGATTAGTAAAATCAGAATCTTCATCAGCACTTGGAAAGTGGGTAAATATCCCATCAATAAATACATTTTTTAATTTATTTATCTCTCTTATAAACCTAATTGCTTCTTTGTGCCAGAAACCTAACCTGCCCATCCCAGTATCAACCTTTATATGAATCAAAGAGGTCTTATTCTTTCTCTCTGCAATCCTATTAAGCCTCCTTACAATTTCTAAATCAGAAACCGCCTGTATTACATTAAATTTAAATACCCCCTCTGCTTCTTCGGGCAATATCTGGCCTAAAACTAAAATAGGCTTTTTTATACCTAATCTTCTCAGATTGCCCGCTTCATCCAGGGAAGCCACTCCAAAAAACTCTACACCTTCCTCGTCAAAGACCCTGGCTATTCTTTCTACCCCATGACCATAGGCATCTGCCTTTACAACTGCAAGAACTTTTGTGGTCTCTCCTATGAGACTCCGAACCGTCTTTAGGTTTTTTCTTGCAGAGCCTAAATTTATTTCAGCAAAGGTTGGCCTATAGAATCTTATTTTGTTATCTGACATTCTTTAGGATAGATATAGAGTGGTAACAATTTATTTAGATCGCTCTCTTTATATCTTTTTATCTTATCCCTCCCAAGCCTTATAAGCTCACTTGCCTTCGGATACCAGAAATCCTCTGGCAAAAATTCCGAATCCTTTTTTAATGAAAGTAGTTTTTCTTTAAAAATTTTTAATCCGTCACCCAAAAATACTGCATTCCCTTTAATTTTTTTTAAAAGTCTTTCTATTGGTAGCAATAAATAATCCGAATAGCGCTTTATATTGCCATCTTTATATCGATAGAGCGCAGAATAGACCTGATTTTTCTTTGCATCAATAATGGGGACTATCCATTTTTTATCCGCATCTACACAATTTGCAAGGGCATCTATGCTCGGAACGCCAATGCAGGGTTTTTTTGTAGCAAGGCCAAAACCCTTTACAGTGGCTACTCCTACACGAAGACCTGTAAATGAGCCTGGGCCTATCCCTAAGATAAACCCATCTATATCCTTGAATCTTAATCTTAAAAATTTTAGGGCATAATCTATCATTGGGACAAGCATTGAAGAATGCCTCTTTGCTAAATTCTTTGAATCTTCATAGATTATCCTTCCCTCCTTTTCTAATGCAATACTTAAAGT
>JBBIOC010000097.1:0-3726 GCA_037443585.1 Candidatus Omnitrophota bacterium | reverse complement strand
ATTTGAACTTGTATCCATCCCTAAGATTAACATCTAAAATCTATCCCTATATCGCTTTCCATAAGGCACAAGTTTTATCTGCCGTTTATTTTCACCTAAAATCTTAAATTCAATCAAGAGATACTCTTCTGGCAAAATCTTTTTTATTCTCTCTGCCCATTCTATAATGCATATCCCATCACCATAAAAATATTCCTGGTATCCAAGCCTTTCAAAATCAAAGAGTTTATCAATCCTGTATAAATCAAAGTGATAAAGAGGGAGCCTGCCTTTATACTCCTTTATTAAAACAAATGAAGGGCTCAAGACCGCCCTTGGGTCAATCCCAAAGGCCTTGCAAAGCCCCTTTACAAAGGTTGTCTTGCCCCCTCCAAGCTCTCCTGTGAGACAGATTATATCGCCGCGAACAAGTTTTCGTCCAAGCCTTTCAGCGAGCTTGATGGTCTCGTCAGGACTATTGGTTATAATGGTTTTTATCAAAAATGTTTATAGCCTTTTAAAACCAGAGACTTGGTTTGGCCAGATTCTTCGAGAAGCCTTACCCCACCATTTTTAACAACTTCCCCAATTTGATTGATTTTAGTCTTAAATGGTCTTATATGAAGATTGTTGCTTAATCTTTGAGCCTCTCTTTTAGAAACTGTAAACAAGAGTTCAAAATCCTCGCCATAAGTAATGGCCTCTTCAAAAGTATCAGCATCCTTTGAAATAGGTATCGCCTCTTTATCCAAAACTGCTCCAAGTCCTGACTGCTTTAAGATATGACCGAGGTCTTGAATCAGACCATCTGATATATCAATCATAGAATTTATTTTGAAATTTCGAACAAGCCACCTTGCCTCTTTTATCCGTGGAGTAAATTCAAGGTGCCGTCCTTTCTTAGAGCCGCCTAATTCGCCAGTAATAAATATCCTGTCCCCAATCTTAGCGCCTTTTCGAAGAGATGTATTCTTTTTCTCAACCTCACCCACCAAAGACACATTTATAATAAATTTTTCAGAAGAATCTGTATCGCCGCCAACTATATCCACCTTAAATTTCTTCGCAGCGCTATTTAAACCTCTATAGAGTTCATCAATATCCCCAATTTCAAAATTCTTCGGGATACCAATTGAGATTAATGCAAATTTAGGGATGCCCCCCATTGCTGCAATATCGCTCAGACTACAACAGAGGGCCTTCCAGCCGATTCTGAAGGGGCTCGCCTCTTTCAATCTAAAATGAACCCCCTCAAGCAACATATCTGTAGTAAATAAAAGATGCCTATCCTTTTTAAACTTTAAAACCGCTGTATCATCGCCTATACCTCTTATGACTTTAGGGCTGTTATTTATGAGTCTTGAAATTCTCTCAATTAAACCAAACTCACCAATCTTTGAAATCTTCATCGATAAACTTTTCTAAATCTATTAATACTAAAAATTCCTTTCTCTGTTATTATTGCTGTAATCAGTTTTGCAGGTGTTATATCGAATGCAGGGTTATATGCCTTTGAATCCCTTGGCGCAATCTGTCTTTTGCCTATAAAAATCAATTCCTCTTTAGGCCTCTCTTCTATAGGTATCCCTTGGCCCGATTTTACTTTTAAGTCTATCGTCGAACTCGGTGCAGCTACATAAAAAGGTATTTTGTAAAATCTTGCTAAGATAGCCAGATTATATGTGCCAATCTTATTTGCCACATCACCATTCCTGACTATCCTATCTGCACCGACTATTATCTTTGTTATACATTTATTTTTAATAGTAGTTGCTGCCATACTGTCTGTAATAAGGGTTGCGTCTATCCCAGATTTTTGGAGTTCCCACATTGTAAGCCTTGAACCCTGAAGAAGAGGCCGGGTCTCATCCACATAGACCTTAAAAGATTTACCTTGCTTCTTTGCTGCATAAAAAATACTAAGCGCAGTTCCATATCCAGCTGTAGCTAATATACCTGCATTGCAGTGGGTAAGGATTACATCGCCATTTTTTATTAATCTAGAACCCTGTTCACCTATATCTTTACATAATTCTCTATCCTCTTTTAAAATTTTTAAGGCCTCTTTTAGGAGAAGACCTTTTAGTGTTCGCAAGTTGTAGGGGACACTTAAGTGTCCCCTACAACTTTGTTCTTTCAAGGTTCTTTCCATCCTATCAAGTGCCCAGAATAGATTTACTGCAGTAGGACGAACACTTCTTAGATACTTAGAAATATCATCCATCTCCTTCTTAAAGGCCTTTAAGGTCTTTGCCTTTGAATTCCTTGCTGCGAGTGTATAACCCAATGCTACTGCTACGCCAATCAGAGGTGCGCCGCGAATCTTTAAAGACCTTATTGCATGCCAGAGAGTATTGATATTATTACAATAGACAAATCTCAGCCTTTCAGGCAGAAGACTCTGGTCAATAAACCTAATTCTGTTATCCTGCCATTCTATGGAATTTAATAACATAATTATAACCCCGCCAAAAGACAAGTCATAATCCAAATGCTTTCGCTAGAAAATTTCTCTTAATATATATCGCGCTATAAGGACAAACCTCATGGCAGCAAAGACAATTTATGCAATCCTCTGGCTCAATCCTTGAGACCTTTTTATCTATAGTGATAGTCTTTGTAGGACAACTTTCTAAACAGAGATTGCATTTTGTACAGAGCCTCTGGTCAATAAAGGGTCTAAAATTAATAAAACTTGCCAGACCTTTGAGTAGGTTTCCTGGCAAACGGGTCAAGATTGATGTTCGCGGTAAAATAAAATCATTTAGCCGGACACTAGATAATCTCTCGCCTAAAACCTCTATATTTTCTAAATCTGCGTTTCCCAGCCTTCTCAAACTGGCCTCTTTTGTTGTAAAAACTTCAAAAGGCTTGATGCCTATAATATCTGAAAGCACAGCGTCAACGCTGACACCATCAAAACCTGCGATTATCAATCCAAAATTTCTGAGCCTGCCATTTGCAGGGCCATCCCCATCCATCCCAATTATGCCATCTATTATAGTAAGGGCAGGCCGAACAAGAGAATATACATCCACAAGAACCTTGCAAAACTCTTCAGGCCTTGGGTTTAGTTTATGACATTCGGATTTAAAGAGTCCCGGGCAGAGACCAAACACATTCTTTATCGCACCTGTAAAGGTCATAAGTGAATGGGTCTTCAGTTTTGGCAGAGAAAGGATTATGTCGCAATCTTTTACGTAGGAAGATATAGGGATGCCATTTATAAAGTGTGGTTTTTCGCTTTCAACAAGCTCTACCCCTTCTTCCTTAGCAACCTTTGCGACCCCTGAAGTTTCATATACCTCTCTTGGTCTCGAGGAACCCCCGGGATTGTCTCCAATAATTGGAATAGCACCAAACTCTTTGACTATTCTTACAACGTTGCGCACAAATTCAGGATGCGTGTTGGCCCCTGCCTCAGGCAGCTTCTTAGAAAGTATATTTGGTTTAATAAGAACTCTCAAGCCAGGTTTTAAAACCCCATCTGCAACTTTTAGGAGTTCAAAGGTCCTCTTCAGAGACCTATCTAAATTTACTAAATTATAATCAAGACATCTGACTATAGAGACCTTTGATTTTTGCATTGCTATCCCATCCCTAAAAGAGATTTCTGAAAAAGTCTCTTTACACCGCAAAAACGCAAAAGTTCCGCAAAAACACAAAAAGCAACTCAAGATCAATGCGATAAAATTTTGCGCCTTTGCGGGTTTTTGCGATTTTGCGGTGTCAAAAAGATAGTTTTTT
>JBBIOC010000096.1:0-6073 GCA_037443585.1 Candidatus Omnitrophota bacterium | reverse complement strand
CTTAAATACTAAAGATGCATTTATCCTATGTTTTAATGAGCGTTCAGCTGAGGCCTGAATCGTAGGACCATCTGCTAAAGGGTCTGAAAACGGGATGCCTAATTCAATTATATCAACGCCTATGCTGGAAAGGCGCTCAACAAGTCTTTCTGTTGTCCTGAGGTCAGGGTCTCCTGCCATAATAAAGGCGATAAAGGCCTTCTTGTGTCCACGCTTTAATTCTTTAAATTTTAAATCGATGCGATTCATAATATTAGCCAAGTTTAAAAACTACCTTCTTTTATAGCACAGATGATCGCAGATTAGAAGAACCAGATGATCACAGATGGATTGTTAAAAGATAACTTACTTAAAACAAAAGACCTGATATCTTTTAATCTGTGATCATCTTGTATCTTTTTATCTGTGATCGTCGGTGCCTTAAAGATAGGTCTTAACTATATCTATATCCTTATCACCCCTACCCGACAGACAAACAATAATTATGCTTTTCTTGTTCAATTTTGGCGCCAGGAACTTTGCTGCATAATAGATTGCATGAGCAGGCTCAAGCGCAGGGATTATACCCTCTAACTCTGTCAATATCTTAAAGCCTTCAAGTGCCTCTTTGTCATTCACTGACACATATTCAGCCCTTCCAATTTTTTTATAATAAGAATGCTCGGGCCCCACTCCCGGATAGTCAAGGCCAGCAGAGATTGAATGGGCTATATTGACCTGTCCATCTCTATTCTGCAAAAGATAACTTTTGCTGCCATGCAATACCCCTAATTCACCCTTGCAAAGCGTTGCTGCATGCTTTCTTGTTGAAAGGCCTAAACCTGCTGCCTCAACACCTAAAAATTTTACTTTTTTATCTTTAAAGAATGGGTGAAATAATCCAATAGCATTACTCCCTCCTCCTACACAGGCTACAAGATAATCAGGAAGCCTTCTTTCAATCTTAAAAATCTGCTCTTTTGTTTCCCTTCCAATCACAGTCTGAAAGTCTCTGACCATCTTTGGATAGGGATGAGGTCCTACAACAGAGCCCAAGACATAATAGGTTGTGCGAACATTTGTAACCCAATCCCTTATGGCCTCGCTTGTAGCATCCTTTAAGGTCTTGCTGCCAATTGAAACAGGAATTACCTTTGCACCTAACAACTTCATCTTAAAGACATTCAAGGCCTGTCGCTTTATATCCTCTGTGCCCATATAGACTTCACAAGGAAGGCCAAACACTGCTGCTGCAGTTGCTGTGGCTACACCGTGTTGGCCAGCGCCTGTTTCTGCAATAATCCGCTTCTTATTCATTCTTTTAGCAAGCAAGACCTGTCCCAAAGTATTATTTATCTTATGAGCGCCTGTGTGCAGCAAATCCTCTCTCTTTAGATAAATCCTTGCGCTGCCAACGCTCTTGGTTAGATTCTTTGCAAGATATAAAGGTGTAGGCCTGCCTGCATAGACCTTAAGATAATAATCTAATTCCCGAAGGAAGGCCTTGTCCTTAAGTGCCTTATTTAATTCACTCTCCAGCTCAACAAGAGCTGCCATAAGCGTCTCAGGCACAAACTTCCCCCCAAACTCATCAAAATGACCTTTTCTGTCTGGTAACATACAAACTCCCAATTTTATCAATTATATAGGAAATCTTAAGGTATGTCAAGAACGGGTTTTCAAAGTGATGTTATTGAAAAAGATAGGGATAATCTGACAAATCTAACCAGGTTAGATGCCTGTTCAGGTTAGATGCCTGTTCTTATTTGTGTAACAAGGCTTTTCCCCCATTGAGCGTGCATTCTTGCAATCATTCTTTCTATGACATAGGGGTCTGTTTCTACTGCAGCTCCAGGCCTTTCTGCTGTAGCACTTCCTGATGCTACCCCATAAATGGATGCCTCATAGATATCAGCACCTTTGTATAGCTTCCACAAAAATCCTGCAATCAAGGCATCGCCCACGCAAAGTTCGCTCCCCCCCCATAGATTGTTGCAGCTTTTACATGGAAGGTTTCATATTTTTTTTGATTCTTTTGATAGGCTACAATTGCGCCATGCTTTGCAAGGGATACTATCATAATAGGGATATTGTGCTTTTGCGCAAGGGCAACGGTTTCAGTCGCTATTCTTTTGAAGTCTGGCTGATTATGCTCATCCTTAAGTTCTGAAATTTGTACACGGCTGACACGAGAAAATTCATCCAGGTTTGCCTTAATAATAGCAGGGGAAGCTTGAAGTGCAGCCTTCATGACAGCAGGGTCAAGTTCAGGTCTGTAGTCAACCAATACCTGATAGCCCTTTTCTTTTAAAATCTTTATGAGTTTATGTATTACTCTAATAGGCACATTGTGTAATACCTGGCCAGCAACAATGGCAAATTCATTGGTCTGAACAGCTTTTGGCAGACGCGTCTCTAAATATTTAATCAGCTCTGCACCAGTGGTATCAGTAAGAGGTTGCCGTGGGGTCTGCAAAGCAACCTGCGAAAGGGGCTGGCTGGGCTTTTCTGGGTCAGGTAAGAAAAAATATATCTTAGATCGCGATTCTCCATCTAATAAGTCTGCTTCACCTATCTTTTCTTGCTCTTCGATAAACCTCATGAATGCCTCACGTTCAATACCGCTGCCAAATCCATAAAACTTAGTTTGACCGCCAAAACCTGAAATTATGCGTCCAACACCGGGGCCGGTTGTGCCTGGAGTCACAAGCACGTCGTCTATGACTAACATCCCAGATTCTCCCTCTGAACCTCTTCGCAGTATTACACTAATGTCAATTACTATAGTGCCATTGATAGAAATAAAACGAGGCTGGACAGCACGGACAGGAACCTTCTTTTTTGAAGGAGGCAATACTATTTCATATAACTCTTCAAGCAAGCCACTGCTAAATTTATACTTCTCAGCAACTGTAAGTGCTTTAAATTTCTCTTCGAGTTGAACGAGCGTCTCTCTATTAAATGGCACATCATCTTGTCAGCCTAAGAATCTATTTAAATAAGAAGCTGTTTTTTGAATAGCTTGAGAACGGACCAGATTTATTATTCGTTCAACACCCTCCCTTACCCTTGATTCTGGACCTCTCTTCTGTTTTAAATCAGATACCGTGTTAGTTGCATAAGATGCCTGCAATAATATAAAGACGTTAGTATAAAAAATAAAAGATACTGCAAATAAAATCTTTCTCAACCCCATATTCCTTTCCATCCATTCTATTTATTGGCAAAAGAAGAGAAAAACCCCGCACCTTTTTGGAAGATGCGGGGAAATCTTTTAATCTGTCAGAACTAACAATCTAACTGGGATAGGTATTTATCTTAATTATACGGCTCCAAGACGTTGACGATAAGTTTTGAGACTATTCTCAACTCTTGTATTTATTGGCTCGACTCTAGGTTCAATTACTCCAGTCTCGCTAACCTCAACATTCAATTTCTGAGCCAAAGCTTCTGGAGGTCTTAGGTTACCTGCTGCGACTGCTTCTATACCAGCATAAAATGCGGCTGCAGCAGAGCGGACATGGTTTTTGTCAGTGGGATCAAGGATTGCTTTAATTTCAACCTTATCTGCTGCTTTGTTTAACCATTCTGATGGGCCAATAGCCAGGACGGTAAGCTCTTTAATAATCGATGACAATTCATCTGCTGTCACTGCTCTAAACCATTCTGGCTTGAGCTGCGTTGCGCCACCGCTGGCGTTATTAACAAGATTGATGAGGTCTTCTATCTTGTTATTTCCCTCCATATATACCGTCAATTTCAGTGCGCTTGATGCGGCAGCTTGTTCGAGGCTTTCAAATCCGAGCTCGCTCAAGGTGCGCTGAATTGCAATAGCCCCATCAGGTCCATGCCGGAAAAAATCCTCGTGAAGAAGAATTACTTTAGGATTATTGGTGTCATGGGCTATTCGAGCTACTTTAGCAGAAGTCTGATAACTAACAGGTTCGAATGCATCAACCCATTCACCCTGTGTAAGACTCTCGGCTACATCAACATGAGTTGGAGCTGCATATGGAGAATCAGGTGCTGTTATTGCCCTAATAGTCTTTCTAAGCGGATAGGCTTGTTCTGTTCGGTCAGCGCCAACGCCTACAGGAGTAAACTCACTTCCTTGAGCAGTCCATAGCAGTTCTGTAATTTCCTCGCTTCGACGACGTGCTTCTCGGTATTCGGGTTGTGTGTATACCTCTGTGAATGTCATTTTGTCATCCCCGCTTATATCAACCCAAAAGGCAACCTGGATTGCCCTACTTTGTTTTGTAGCCACTGCTGTGGGTAAAATCTCAGGCCGCGGATGGTCGTAATGCGAACCGTATCCATCGCCCTGTGTGAAATACACATAATCCCGCGCATGCTCCAAACCGAGGTATGTAAAATCTTCATCGGTTATCATAACTGAATCATCCTTTCCTCTGTATTCACCACCAGTAATAATCGAGAGTTTTTCTGTTGAAGTAGCTATAAAAAACTCATCACCAATATAGTCAAGCCAGTTAGCCGGATTCCAGCCTTTTTTCGATTTGGAAATCACCCGTTTGAAATTATAACGGTCTGGATTTGCAGCTAAACCTCTTATAATATCCATCTGGGTTTCTACGTCTAAGAAGATACGTTTATGCCCTTTGGTGTCATGAATCTCTGCAATCGCACCACCCTTTTTAGCTATTAGGCCCCGGGAAAGTGCCTGCTCCAACATCCATACTATGGGCACATTAAATGCTGCTGGCCCTGTTTTATCACTTGCAAAGAATCCCAAACGCACTGGCCCTTTAGCTGTCAAAGGAAACTCGGCAAAACCAGGACCCTGACCAGTAATATTCCCCGAGAATGGTGTTGTAGCTACAAATTGTTTAGTTCCCACGTCCACCTTATAAATCTCCCAGCCAACTTCAAGGGCCTCTGCTTGCTCTTCTTTACCAGCGCGACGCAAAAGTTCAGCCATCTTATGCACTACATTATCATTAACTCCTGCTAATTGAGGAACTGGTTTTCCTTTTGCTTCTTCACTGACCAGATCCTGACCTTTTCCATACGGCTTTGCTTTTACAATCTGTCTCCCATTCTCCTCGACAAGTTCATAATGGTCTGCTAAATATACCATACGCCAAAATATCTGATAGGAATTAGCGTGAATATCATGGTCATCTGCCCCCCGGTAGTGAACGGTTAATGTTTCATAATCATCCCCTACAGAAAAATGTTCAATATTTTTGACTAACTCCATTTCTTTCATAATCGCCAAGCTGGCTTCTGAAGCTGCACTGAAATACTGCGGTGGCCAGAGATGACCAAAGGCCCCAGCATCTGCCTTGATGACACTAAAAGTGCGACCTTTAGATTTAGCATTGGCCCGCTGAACCACAACATCAACCTCTCCGCCTTCCTCAATGCTCTTCTCTGTTTTGGGGATCGGGACCCATAAGTCCTCAACAGATTTCGCAGTCCGTTCTGATAATAGATCTGCTCCGCGCGCTGTTAAGAATGGGTCTGTTTCACCATGTCCTACCATAAACTCAGCTATTTTGTGGGCTTTTTCTTGCGCCAGTTGGAACACGACCTGCAATTCAGGAGTTTTGCCTTTCCATAGTTTAGCTAAAAGACCATAATCTGCCTGTGATCGAGGATTAAAGATATCAACAACTTCTTCCTCTCTGGGGATCTTTCCATCTCCGTAAGACATATATCCGTAAGCTACAAGATTAATATATCCTCGCCCAGGGGCATTATTAGCTTGGTCCCAGCTTACAGGTATAGTGGTCAAGTGATAAGCGTCATTTGCACCACCTGGAGCTACCCAAGGATCAGCTAAGGCATCGGTAATTACGCCCACTGCCTCTGAACCAGATTGGAGTCTCAAAATCAAGGTTGGGTTTGCTGGCGTTTCGGTAAAACCTTCGGAGTCAACAGGTTCTACTATTACCTTTACAACTGGTTCCCCGGGGTTGCTCTTTGCAAATCTGCCGGTCTCAGCATATACTTCGGTAATCATCCATTCAGTATGGTCACCTATGAGCGCCAGGAGATCAAACATTTTTTCTGAACTGATAGAGTATCGTACCCTGTCTTTTTTCCCTTGGCGGACATCCTCAACGCG
>JBBIOC010000095.1:0-6086 GCA_037443585.1 Candidatus Omnitrophota bacterium | reverse complement strand
GCCTCACAGGCTAAAACCTCCACCTCAAGCATCTTCTTGAAGCGATTCTCTTCAGACCAGATATTGGACATCTTTGGCAGAGAATATCTTGTTATCATAATAAACTTACTATACCATATATAGAAATTATTAGTCAATTAAAATCAGGTTGAAGAGTAGAGACAACTTTAATCCTGGACTTGGGGATAGCTGATTATATAGGCCACAATATGAGATGAACCAAGGCCCGTTTCTAACCCCTCATACTGCAGCCATATATGAGGACTTTCTTCTCTATACCAGATAAATGTCGGTGGTATTAAGGCACCCGAAAAATTAGTTAATAAGCCCAAATCTGGAATAAGCCTTAGTTTAATAGCCTTCATTTTACCAAGAGGTAATTCTAAAACCTCAGAACCTATTGTTTGGATATTTACTCTGTAAAGTCTTGGCTCGCTCGAAATAAGATAGAAACTTTTATATTTTTTATCATTACGATGGGCTACGAATGTTTTCAAAAAATATACCAGCGTTTCATTATCAGTAGTCTTGCCTTTGATTGGAAACGTTGCTTTTTTAACAATATTGCCTCTGCCATCCACTGCGGTATAGTATATTTTTCGTTTATCATAATCAAAATTCTTTTCATACTTAACGATGACATCGCCAACTCTGTCTCTGATAATTCTCATGGAGTAGACAGTCTGTAAAAAGCCTGCCTTTTCTTCTATCTCCGCAACAATTTCCCATGTGACATCTTTATATCTATCGTAATCGCCCTTTCCCTGCTCAGCAAATTTATAAAAAACCTTTCCATCACGAGAGAATATTTTTATAGAAGAGGAGAAGGTTGAACGTGGTTGTAAAGTCTCTTTGTAAACATAGACACCTTCTCTATTTCTATATTCTTCCATAAATGTTTCTGAGATTTCCTCGGAGTAAGCTGATATAGTCTCTGCATATCTGATGCAAGAAAGCATCATTGATAGGATTAAAATCATTAGCAATAAATGGTTCATTTTGGAAAAAGATTATAGAATATAATTATAGCTCTTTTAAACTAAATCTGACAATACAAATATAGAAAAATATCGTTTAACTGTTAGAAGAAAATTGGTTAATCAATCTGTATGGAACCCGATTTGACGCTTTGGTTTTTCGGGTAGAGGCTTCATAAGCTGACGAATTGCATCAAAGATTGCCTTTATCTCTTCGTCATGCTTTTCTATTCTTTTTTCAAGTTCACTCAATTTATAAGCAAGTTCCTTATGTGTAGAAAGAATCTGACTTAATTTTACAAAGGCTCGCATAATGGCAATATTAACTAAAATAGCTCTTTCACTATTAAGAACACTGGAAAGCATAGCAACCCCTTGTTCGGTAAAAGCGTAGGGTAATTGCGAAGAAAATTTTAGTGATTTAAGGTGGTCGCAATTTGCGACCACCTCCTCCTTCTCAAGTCTTGTCAATATAAACATAAAATCTTCTGGGAATCTTTTTATGTTTCTTCTTACCTGTTCGTTCAACCTTTTTGTTGGTACACTATAAAGTTCTGCTAAGTCTTTATCAAGCATTACCTTGTGACCACGAATCATAAGAATCTTCTCTTCAATAAGTTTCTGTGGAATTAGTTTTTTATTCATATCTTATGCGACTCCTCTCTTTAAGGTCACAAATTGTGACTTCAAGTCCCTCTATATATAAGACGTTGAAGAAGATTATTTTCTTTCAAAAATTTTAAAATTTTTTACCTACCGAACTAACAAAGTTAGAATTATTAGGATTACTATTAAGGGTGAAAGGTGGTTACAATTTGTGACAACCTTTTATGTTACGACAGGTATAAAAGAAACTGCCCCGAAATTGCAGGAAAAGATTAAAATACCGCTAAAGGTCATCCACAAGGGCAGAAACCGTTTGTTTAAATCTTAGTAATCGTAGTAACCGTAAGATACCCCTTAAGGGGTATCTACTTATTCTTCTTCTTTATTTTTCCATAAAGACTGCCTTCAATTGGTAGCGGGGGTCGGATTTGAACCGACGACCTTTGGGTTATGAGCCCAACGAGCTACCAGACTGCTCCACCCCGCGTCGTTTTCTGTCCAGATTATACTACAATATTATAAAACCTGTCAATACAAATTGGTGCCATACAAATTGGTGCCATTAAAATCTCTTAGACACCGAGCATCCAATTGTCCAGGTATCAGCATCTAAGTATGGATTGATTGTGAAACCTGCTATACCTCTGGCATTAACACTAAGGTCAGTCCCCCAATGTCTCATCTCATTTATCTTATATGCCATTGAAGATGCAAAAAATAAAGAAGCGACGATAGGCCAGATTCTATCATCTTTATCAAAATCATCTATGTCAGCAGAAGCAATTGAAATGGAAAAGGCTGAGGCTTCCACGATGCCATCTAAGACATATTTTTTATCGAGGGAATAAAATTTTTCTTGAAGAAAGGCCTGTCCTCATTTCTTAAATCTAAAACTTCTTTAAGAGAGGCTGGCAATGAAATCGTATAACTCGCCAATAATTTAGGTTTGTCTATTACAACTTCCCTTGAAGAAATCTGCCTATTTACAACTTCTCTCAGAGGCATCGGCTTATTTATCGGCATAAATACAAGCGTCTCTACTAAGATAAACATCATCACAATCGTAATGATTGTATTGTACTCCTTTGATAATCCACGCCAATTAAAATGGCCATTCTTTACTAATTGAGGCAATGTAAATCTTGGAATGAACCTTTTGACTTGCTTGCAATATTCTCTGTACTCATCCTTAAATTGGGCGAGGAGATATCGCTCCTCTCGACTTATTATCCTGCTATAAAATATAATAAAATAGCAAAGGCAAGAGATTACAGCGGTAAGCGAGCCAGTTATAAAAGAAAGCCCCAGACATATCAAGAGATTCCCTAAATAGAGTGGATTTCTAAGAAAAGAATATGGCCCAGCAGTAACCAGGGTTTTAGCCTGAACCTGCTGTGACCTGCTCTTCCGTCCTAAATACCCCACTCCCCACATTCGCAGCGCCTCGCCAATAATGGCAATTAAAATGACCAAAATATTTAGACTCCAACTCCTATATCGAAATTGCCTTTGCAAGCGAATGCTGAAAATTAAAAGGGGTAGTAAAATAACAAGGAATGGGACTGGGACAACCCCTCTATAACGAAATAAGAAATCGTCTAATTTACTCTGCCCGATCTTCTTGCCCAATAATCTTAAAAAGGCCTCGAGAAGAATAAAAAAGAATATGATTAAAATAACTAATGCCATATCTTATGCTCTAACTATGTTATAGCAAATTATATGGGTATCAAAATTATTATTTACTTATTACTTTGTAGCTTAAAAGCGGCAAATCCTTTCCTGTCATCTCCTGAATACTGAAATCTTTATCTCTAATAATATTCTCAATTCTAAATTTTTATCTCTTTGTTTTAATAATAAAAAATATGGCTGCTTGGCATAATTATATCTGATGTCTTTAGCCTTCTTCCAGCCACCCTTTCCTGCCTGCAATATATCTTCGCCATAATATTTTAAGAGTCGGCCATTAGGTACACATATAGCATTCAATGCATTAATCTTAGGTTTCGGATGTTCATGAATTATTTGAATCCCATATGTCAAGGTAGGAACTTTTATAGTTTTATAGAAAGAAGGTAAATTGGGTTTAAATCTTTGAGTACTATAGGAAATCTGATTTCTTCCCAATTGTATCTTTCCTTTATAATCTGTATTTGTTATCAAACTGGTTTTAATTTCAATATGAATGACAGCCTCTTCTAGTTGATACATCAGGTCGGCGCCAATTGGACAGGTATTAGGAAATTCAAAAATTTTTTTGAAAAAATGATGGAATATCCTTTCTGCACCTGCATCTAAATCTGAAGGTTGTTTATGACCTTTTCTAGCTGTCCTTAAAAATTCTCTTTTCCAATCATTTAATATTTGAATACGAGAATTCAAACCCTCAATAACTCTATTCAAATCCCCTCTTAAAGCTGTAACAATATAGTCCAAATATCTTTTTTCTAACTCTTCTAATTCTAAACAAGTTATTATCATTTACCTCTCTCTATAATAACTGTCTTACATCTCTTTTTTATAATATCCAAAAACTTTGGTTGAAGTTCTATTAAAATAGAACGTCTCCCTAATTCTTTGGCAACTTTTCCTGTCGTCCCAGAACCAGCAAAAGGATCTAAAACTATTCCATCTTTTGGACAGCAAGCAAGGATTGCCCTGCGTGGCAATTCTTCAGGAAAAACAGAGAAGTGGGCATCGGATAATTTGGCAGTCTTCATCTCCCATATATCACCAGGATTTTTCCCTTTTGGATGCTTTCTTATTGTCTGTAATACGTAATGCATCTCCATCATTTCTCTATCATATTTATCATCAAATTTCATAATCTCCTTTAGTTTAAACCAATCTTCTCTTAACGGCAATGACCCCCCTGCATCCTTTCTGAACCAATGACCAACTTTATGAGGTTGACCAAATTTTCTACCAATATAATGTATGGTTAAACCATCCTTTTCCAACCAAGACCTAAGATAATCACATATAACTTCCTGGGGTAATTCTTTTTTTCTTTTCTTTATATATCTTATCCCTGTTATAGAAATCCTTCCACCCGGAGACGCACCTATATTTACCTCGTGCCCTTTAAATTTACCATTATATTTTAGTCTATTAATCTTTTCTTCTATAATAGGGAGCTATTTTTTATAATCTTTTTCTTCAATTGTCTTAGGTAGGCCAAATCTATCTTCAAAATCTCCTTCACTAGATTTGTAAGGAATTCTGATATTATCCATATCAAAATAAACAGTTTTCTCCCAATCGTTCCTTGTAAAAAAATATATTGGTTCATAGGTATTAGTAAATCTGGTTTTTGCAGGCGAAGGCATATGGTTTGGTTTGTACCAGATTATTTGATTTCTTAAAAGCCAGCCTATCTTTTTTTTATTTTTACCTATTATTTTAATCTCGTTAATCATTTTATATGCCAACCGTTGAGGTATCATCTGTAATCCTTTATCAATGTAAGTATCACCTATATTCAAAAAATAAGCTCCATCTTTTTTTAAGATCCTAAGTAATTCCTTTGACACTACTGCTAATTTATCTATATATTCTTCCGGTGTTTTTTCATGGCCAATTTGACCATTTACATAATAATCTCGCAGATTCCAATATGGTGGAGATGTTACTACACAGGAAATAGACTCGCTTGGAATCTCCTTCAACCTCTCTAAAACATCTCCTATCAATACTAATGGAGTGATATCTTTTGGTAATTCAATCATAAATAAATCCTGGTCTTCATTTATCTTCTCTAACATTGCCTCTTTTACATCTTCATTAAGCCTAATGCCTTTTACTATAAAGACGTAAAAAGAAGCTATTTTATTTCAAAAATTTTTAATTTTTTATCTCGCTACATCTAATATATATACCCTATTTTTCAATCTCCACCAATATCTCATCCTTCTTAGTAACGCCCATACTCTCACGTGCAACCTTTTCTACATAAGTGATATCATTCTCAAGCCGCTTCTTTTCTTCGGAGAGCTTTTTATTCTCCTTCTCAAGCCGCTCAATCTCCTTTTCTAAAGACCTATTCTTTAGAGTAAGGCTAATCAATTTTATATAGCCAGGCACAAAGATGATAAATAAAACTATAAAGATTATAATATATAAGGGCTTTATCCTCTTATAAACCATAGATTTGAAGCATAAACTCCCCTTTTGCCTAATTCCTCTTCTATCCTCAAAAGTTCATTATATTTTGCAACTCTATCTGTGCGGGAGAGCGAACCTATCTTAATCTGGCCTGTGCCCATTGCAACTGCAATATGTGAGATTGTCGTATCCTCAGTCTCACCTGAACGATGGGAGATAATAGCTGTGTAATTATTCTCTTTAGCCATCTTTATTGCAGAGATGGTCTCTGTAAGCGTTCCAATCTGATTTACCTTTATGAGGATTGAATTCGCAACTTTTTTTTCTATGCCCATCTTTAGGCGCTTTGTATTTGTAACAAACAGGTCATCGCCAATGATTTGAAGTCTATTTCCA
>JBBIOC010000094.1:0-6152 GCA_037443585.1 Candidatus Omnitrophota bacterium | reverse complement strand
ATAATATATTGTCTCATCCCTTAAATCTATCGGGATTCTGCGGCGACCCCTAATAGTTTCAAAGAGCCTCTTATGAGCCTGGTCCCTTGCAGTTAAAACAGGTCCGCTCAACAAGACCTCATCCCCTGCTTTTAAGGTTCTTATAATCTCTTTTGTTAAAGGTAGATTTATCTTTTTCATATAAAAAAACCCGTTCAACCTACGCGGTTGAACATAGGTTCAACCGCGTAGGTTGAATTGGTTAAATTATTTTTGTGGCACTGCGAGTAGCATGGCAGCTGATACTTACTGAAACAGGCAAACCTGCTATGTGCGTTGGATATGCTAATATGCTTACACCCAATGCAGTGGTCCTGCCCCCAAGGCCCATAGGACCAATCCCAAGAGAATTTATCCTCTTTAGAAGCCTCTTCTCAAGCCTTGCAAGATTGAGTTTCTCATTCTTTTTAGTAATAGGCCGAAGTAGCGCCTCTTTTGAAAGAAGCGCTGATTTTTCCATTGTGCCGCCTATTCCAATACCAACATATACAGGTGGACAGGGCTTTGAACCTGCCTCTTTCACTGTCTCAACTACAAAATCCTCAAGCTCATCTATGTCTGCAGTGGGGTCAAACATCTTTATTCTGCTTACATTCTCGCAGCCAAATCCCTTTGGCGAAACTGTGAGCTTAAGTTTATTCCCCTTTACAATATCAGTATAAATAATTGCAGGTGCATTTGTGCCTGAGTTAATTCTCTGGAGTGGAAGTGGGTCAGAGACCACTGACTTCCTCAAAAAAGCTTCTCTATACCCAAGCCTCACACCTTTATTAATAGCGCTCTTTAAATCCCCTCCAACAATCCTTACGTCTTGCCCAAGCTGAATGTGGACAACTACCATCCCTGTGTCCTGGCAGATTGGAAGTAATTTAGTCTTTGCTATCTCTGCATTGGTCAGGAGAATCTCTAAAATCTGCTTAGCGCGCCTATTCTTTTCAACTATATACGCTTTCTTTAAAGCAGAAAAGATATCCCTTCGCAAATTTATATTTGCATCAATGCATAAATCCCTGACCACATCTGTAATAAGTTTTGCACTTACTTTTCTCATCATCTTACTCCTAAGATTTTATGGATCTGTGGAATTATTCTCACATCTTTTAGGGTCTTTTTTGAAAGCTCAAAGAATCGAATTAGTCTTTCAGGCTTTATTGGCTTTACAATACCATTTGGCGTAACAGGCTGAATTATAAAAGGAATTCTTTTATCAATTGAATGAATTATGTCCAGCGCCTTCTTAATATCAGATTCTATTGTATCATCTGTTACAACAACCTTTACAAAACTTTCTTTTTTCTTTGAGAGCTTTAAAAACTCACTATGCTCATTCCAAAATACACCTGTCTTTGTTGAGGACGGCAATTTTATATCCATACTTATTATATCTATCCAATCTAAAATCTCTTTTAAATTTTTTGGCAATGTGCCATTTGTCTCAAGATATATCAAGAATTTTCTTTTTTTAAGCTTTGGCAGGAAGGCTTTTAAAAAATCTACCTGGCAAAGCGGCTCTCCGCCTGTAAGAGATACAAAACGAAGCTTAAATCCCATTAAGGCCCTTATCAGTTGCTCAGAACTAAAATCCTTGTAAGTCTTCTTTTTCTTCTCATCGCAGAATATACAGTCCAAATTGCAGCCAGAAAATCGCACAAAGCTCTGTGGGGCCCCTGCATATAGACCTTCACCCTGAATTGAACTAAATATTTCTGTAATCTTAACTGTCTTCATATTTTTACCAGTCCAACCTACGCGGTTGGACATTTGTCCAACCGATTTGTCCAACCGCGTAGGTTGGAATCGTTACCTTTTTAATAAAGGATCGAGTAATCCTACCTTCTTAAATCCCACCTCTCGCAACCTACAAGCATCGCATCTAAGACAGGGCCTCTTGCCACCGTAATAACAAGACCAGGTCAATTCAAAAGGGACTCCCAAGCGGCTACCTAACTTGATAATCTCTGCTTTAGTCTTCCTTATTAAAGGAGTTTCAATTTTAATCCTTTTCTTTTCAACCCCTGCTTTTGTGCCAACAGAAATCAACTTGCTAAATGCCTGATAAAATTCTGGCCGACAGTCAGGATAGCCACTAAAATCAATGGCATTTGCACCGATAAATATTTTCTCCGCACCAAGCGCCTCTGCATAGGATAATGCAAAACTTAAAAATATAGTATTTCTTGCAGGCACATATGTCGGTGGAATCTCTTTTGAAATCTTGAATAAATCTCTATCTTTGGGCAAACTCTTTCTTTTATCAAGCAGCACACTCCCTTTCCATGGCAGACTTATTTTTAAAACTGTATATCTACCTCCTGCGCTTTTAGCTATGGCCTTAGCTGATTCCAATTCCCTTTTATGCCTCTGGCCATAGTCAAATATAAGACAATGCACATTAAAACCAGATTTTTTAGCTAAATAAAGGGTTGTGGCAGAATCCATGCCGCCTGAAAGTAAGACCACTGCCTTCTTCATAGATAATATGTTGCGCAGGTATCCTGAGACTCCCAAACAGTTACAGACTTTATGCAAACCGAACTTCCCTTTAAAGTCTCAGAGAATCTTAAAAATATAAATTTTGCAATATTCTCAGCAGAAGGATTATTCTTTTTAAAGAATGGGTGATTATTCAGATAGGTGTGGTCTAATTTTTTGAGTATCTTTCTTAATTTTCTCTTGACATCCTTAAAATCAACTGCAATGCCAATCTCATTTAAATCTGGCCTTTCAAGAATCAATTCTACATCCCAATTGTGACCATGTAGTTCTTCGCATCTGCCTCTATAGCCCCTCAACCTGTGCGCGCCACTAAAATTTGACCTGACCTTTATCTCAAACATACTCTGCCCTCTTTACATTCTTTACCACATCCCCCAGAAACCTAAAGCCAATCTTAGAAAATTCCTCTACCGCATCACTTACATAGAAACTGCATCTATTCCCTGAAATAGGCCCTTGCCTTGATATATTACTCTCTCTTAAAATCCTCTTTACCTCTTTTGAAACTGCCTTTGCTGAATCAACGAGCTTAACCTTACTGCCCAAAACCTTCTGTATCACACCCTTTAAAAGCGGATAATGCGTGCAGCCAAGGATTACAGTATCTGCTCTCTCTTTTTTAAGAGGCTCTAAATATCTATTAGCTACATCAAACGCTACACTATTATCTGTCCAACCCTCCTCAACAAGTGGAACAAACAAAGGGCAGCTGACTGATTTAACCCTGATCTTTTTTGAAAACTTTCGAATCTCTTTTTCATAAGACTGACTCTGTATAGTGGTGCGTGTTCCCAATACTCCAATTCTATTATTCTTAGTAATCTTGACCGCCTCTTCAGCGCCGGGGGTTATTACACCTATTATAGGAACCCTAAAGCGTTTCTTTAAAATTGGAAGGCTAATACTTGAGGCAGTATTGCAGGCAACAACAATAAGTTTTACATCAAAGCGCATCAGAAATTCTGCATCCTCAATAGAGAAGCGCTTTATTGTCTGGGCAGACTTTGTGCCATATGGAACCCTTGCAGTATCCCCAAAATATATTGCCTCCTCATTCGGCAACTGCGATAAAATTTCCTTTACTACTGTAAGCCCGCCAACCCCTGAATCAAATATACCTATCGGCCTATCCATTTAATACCTCGTATCATAAGTTTTTACCATAGATACTCGGTATTAGTGCCGAGTGACCATAAAGTTACATTTAAGTCACGAGGCACTAATCTGTAAATCCATCCGTCAAGTCAAAGACCTCTTTATAAGAAAGAATCCCTTTTGCAATATTTTCTGCAAGCAAATCTTTATATTCAGAGTTCTTAAATAAATTCTCTTCTTTTGGATTTGAGATAAACCCGAGTTCTATAAGGATGGCTGGGATGAAGGATTTCTTTAGAACATAAAAATTTGCGCGTTTTATGCCTCTGTTCTTTATAGGTATCTTTGCACCTACAGAATCGCATATCGCTGATGCAAGTTCAACAGATTCTCTTCGGGACTCACGCGAGGCAAGGTCCCAAAGTATCACCTTAAGTTCCTCAGAATCCTTAACATATTCTGTGCTCTCAAAATCCTTAAATATATCTTCAGTATTCTCAAGCGGGGCCCTGGGCTGTTCAGGGAGATAATATATCTCAAATCCATGGGCAAGTCTTTTTCTGCTGGCATTTGCATGTATGCTTATAAAAAGGTTAGCCTTTGCCTGTTCAGCGAGCTTTGCACGCTGCCATAGAGAGATAAATGTATCATCAGTCCTTGTAAGTATAACTTCCAGCCCCTGAGCCTCCAAGATATCTTTGACTCTTTTACTAATATCAAGCACTATATCCTTTTCCTTTAAGCCACCTTTTCCAATCGCACCGGGGTCCTTCCCACCATGTCCTGGGTCAAGAACAACCTCCTTTATCTGATATTTAGGTGGGCCTACTGAAATTTTCTTTGGAATCTTAAGAGCTGGCCTTTCTGCAATGGTCTCTTTTTTAAAGATGCCAATAAGAGATGGAGGCAGATAAATCCCGCCTTGCGATAAGACCACAGGACCTTCAAGTTTTTTCGGCAGGTCATTTAAAAGCACAATATCAGAACCCAAGCGAAACTTAAGTGTGGTCTCGTCTTTTTTTAATGTGCCTGTCTTAGTTATAAAATCCCATTCAAATTTAGTATTAAACTTATTAGAGAGGCTATTTAATTCTATATAATTCAGGCTCCCTATTTTGGAAATTTCAAGACCACTAATCCCAGACCCTGGCTTTGGAACAGTTGCGCACCCAGTCAGATAAAAAATAGACAAAAAAATAATCGCTATGAATTTGCGATCGGTCATAATCATGATTAAAGAGGTCCCTCGCCGCATACCTGTAAATGCTAAGGCGGCTCGGGACGAATTTGCCTTTGGCAAATTCGGTGGAGCGTTTACTCCTTTGTTCGAACTTATTTTAAAGATGCACCCTTAAAATAAAAATTTCAACGAGGCTCCAGCGCTTCACAAAATAGCAATTTTCAAAAAGAAATAACAGTTTTTGGTTAAATTTATCGCAAATAAATTTCCGTTAATTTCCGTTAAAATTTCCGTTAAACTATCTCGTAATAAGTATCTTTTTTACCCCGGCCTTTACGGATTAAAAGGTGTTTTTTGACCAAACCTGTTAAGTCGTTTCTTGCCGTGCGGACTGTTATTGCATATAATTTACTGTATCCGGCGCTAGTAATAGTTTTTTCTTTTCTTAAATATTCTATTATTTTCAGTTGTCTCTGATTTAATCCTAACTTTTGTATAGCATCAAGGCTTATCTTGGATTTCCTGAAAGTAACTATAAAACTACTCTTTGTGTCTTCAAGGTTAGGTTCTGGTAAGCCTTCCTTCTTACATTGCTGTATCATTTTATTGATGCCAGTTCCCCATTGTTCAATATATTTTATCATAAAAAACATCTTGGCTATAAGTGGATTTTGAGGCTTAGATTCATGCCTACCTTTCAATTTTTGAACGGTTAAACCTTCAGGCAGGCTTCCGGGATTCCATATTTCAATGCGGTCATCAAAAATCCTTATCTGAACATTTGCTGTAGATTGATAGTCTCTATGGGTAATAGCATTAGTAATAGCTTCCCTTACGGCATCAGGCGGATATTCCCATTTTTCTTCTCTTGGGACCTTTCCAGGCACAGTCCATGCTGATTTTTTAATATTATTTAAAACAAATTTTTCAGCTTGATCAATTTGCTCATCAATGCTTCCTGTTAATACTTTCATATCAATAAATGAATCGGTTACATCAACACCTTTAAATCTGGCGCATCTAACTTCTGACTGCAGGAAGAATTTTTGAGGGTTTTTTGCAAAAAATAAAACAGCTGTATTAGTTAATTGAGAATTTACCAATAAATCCAATTTTTTTAATGCTTCTTTTACTGAAACATTTATTTCTATATCCAGATTTCTCTCTATTTTTGCCTTTTTTAAAAAACTACGCACCTTTTCGCTGTCAATATCGTTAAACGCCGCTTCAGAGCATGCCTGGCTGTCAAACTTATATGAATTCCTTGCCTTTTCAGCGTCAATATTTATGCCTTTTTCCTGCAAGAAGATTTTTAAGCTTTCGAATACTTCTTTTTTGAGCT
>JBBIOC010000093.1:0-6175 GCA_037443585.1 Candidatus Omnitrophota bacterium | reverse complement strand
GTTATTGAGTTACTTGTGTTATTGAGTTGAAAACTCAAACTCAATAACCCAAGCAACCCAATAACGAACTTGTCATTTTAATATTTGTCTTTATCTTGCGCCCTTACTGCAGTTATTGCTACTGCATCTAACACATCTTTCCAATCGCATCCCCTTGAAAGGTCGCTCACAGGTTTTGCAAGGCCCTGTAAGAGCGGCCCGATAGCTCGTGAATGGGCAAGGCGCTGGACTAATTTATAGGAGATATTGCCTGCATCTAAATTTGGAAATATGAGGATATTTGCGTGGCCTGCAACTTTAGACCCTGGCGATTTTATCTTGGCTACATCAGGCAGTATAGCAGCATCTGCCTGCAATTCTCCATCTGCTATAATCTCAGGATGGGTCGCTTTTAAGATTTTAACAGCAGATTGGACCCTTTCTATAGATTCAGACACCCCGCCACTTCCTTTAGTAGAATAGCTTAAAAAAGCAACCCTTGGCTCTCTTTCTATAATTGTCCTGAAAAGCTTAACAGAAGAAAGTGCAATATCCTTTAGTTGTTCAGATGTGGGCTCTGGCACTATTCCGCAATCTGCAAATAAAATTAGACCTTCTTCACCAAATCTTTTATCATCTAAAATTATAATAAGGCTACTTGATACAGTTTTTATCCCTTCTTGAATACCAATGCAATGTATTGCTGCGCGGGCCACATCCCGTGTTGTATGGCTGGCACCTGCCACGTACCCATCTGCATCGCCACAATGGACTGCTAATGCAGCAAAAAATACAGGGTTCTCCTGCAAGACCTTTCTTGCTACATCAATTTCAATACCTTTATGCCTCCTTATTTGATAATAGAGTTCTGTATATTTATCAAATAGCTTTGAGTTTAGAGGGTCTATAATCTCAATCTCTTTTAAGTCAATCGAATGTTCCTTTGCAGCCGCCCTTACCTCCTCTGGCCTTCCCAGAAGTACCACTTCGCATAATCTCCTTGATAAAATCTCTTGGACAGCCTTTAGTATTCTGGGTTCTGTGCCTTCGGGCAGGATTAGCTTTACTCTATCTTTTGCTGCGCGTTCATAAATCTTTCTTAAGAAATCCATATTGCTATCTTAAAAATATTGCATTGATTGCACAGATTTTGAAAGCAGATTACACAGATTACCGACACAAAACTTATCTGTGTAATCTATTTTTTAATCTGTGTAATCTTACTTTTATTTAAAAAGAATTTACTTTTAAGTTCACGCTCTACAAATGGTGGAACAAAATCTTTAAGGTCAGCACCGAGCTGTGCTGCCTCTTTTATAAGTTTTGAGGAAATATAGGAATAGGATTCGGACGGCATCAAGAAAATTATCTCAACATCCTCTGCCAATTTTCTATTAGTAAGGGCCATCTGAAATTCATATTCAAAGTCAGATATCATACGAAGACCCCTGATGACCACAGACGCGCCCTTTTTTCTGACATAATCAACTACCAATCCATCAAAATCCTCTATCTCTATATTCTTTAGAGAAGCTGTAGCCTGTTTTAACATCTGGACCCTTTCTTCTACTGAAAAAAGAATCCCTTTCTGTGGATTATGTGCAACTCCGATAATGACACTATCAAATATCTTTAAGGCCCGCTTTATCAGGTCTATATGACCATATGTAACTGGGTCAAAACTGCCTGGGTATACTGCTATCTTCTCAGCCATGTCTTCTTATTAGTTTATAAACATAAAATATTTATACACTGATTCGCACTGATTTTAAACTGATTTCCACTGATTAAAAATCAGTGAAAATCAGTGTCTTTTAATCAGTGAAAATCCGTGTTTAATTTATTTCTTTTCATAAAAGCTTAATACAGTATCACCATAAAACTTCTGACGAAAAAGTTTAAAAATTTTTGTCTCTTCTGGGAGTAAATCCTTTTTAAAACTCTCTGCAATAATCAAACCAGATTGGGTTAGTATATCATATGAACCCAAGGCGAGCAAGGTATTTCTAATAAGGTCTCTATAATAAGGTGGGTCTAAAAAGATAATATCAAACTGAAGCCCTTTTTTTATGAAAAATCTAATCGATTCAATTGCATCCATTTTAAATACGTTTGTGATTGGGAGGATAAGGTCTTCAAGGTTTCGTTTTACAGTTGCAATGCATCTTGGGTCTGAATCAACAAAGTATATATCTTCTGAGCCATTTGAAATCGCCTCTATGCCACACGCCCCACTTCCGCAGTAAAGGTCTAAGAAGCTTGCGCCAGAGATTCTATTCTTTAGTATATCAAATAGTGCTTCACGAACCTTGTCTGCTGTAGGCCTGATTTTTACACCCTTAGGGATGTAAATAATCCTTCCTCTATATTTACCTGAAATAACCCGCATCTAAAAACCAATTGCAATTTATCAAAATAAGTTTACACTTTAGTCCAGAACTAAAGTGTAAACTTATCAGCTTACTGTCACTAGTTCCAAATCAGTAAATCTGAATTTCTTGCGAAGTCCAAGTTTCAAAAGTGTATACTGGGGGGCTTTAAGTTCCCTATCTTTATTAATTAGCTCAAATGCCTCTTGTTTTGCAATCTCTAATAGCTCACTATCACGCAAGATATTCCCTATCTTTATTTCAGGTAACCCATGCTGTTTAGTCCCAAAAAATTCTCCAGGCCCCCTGATCTCCAAATCCTCTTCTGCAATCTTAAACCCATCCTGTGTATTTAGCATTGCCTCTATCCTGCGCTGGGCATCTTCTGTCTTTGTATCAGAGAGTAATATGCAATAGGATAGATAATTGCCCCTGCCAATCCTTCCCCTTAATTGATGGAGCTGGCTCAAGCCGAAGCGCTCTGCATGTTCAACCAGCATTACAGAGGCATTCGGGATATCTACGCCAACTTCAATAACAATCGTGGAAACCAAGATTTGTAGCCTACCATCTTTAAACTCTCCCATTATCCTTTCTTTCTCATTTGACTTCATCCTCCCATGCAAAAGCCCAACTGAAAAGTCTTTAAATTCCTCCTTTAATTCCTTGAACATCTGAGTAGCTGCCTTCAAGTCCAGATTTTCTGACTCTTCAATAATAGGATATACAACATAGACTTGCCTCCCTAAGTCCACCTGTTCTCTGATTAGCCTATATGCCTTCCCCCTTTCAGATTCTTTAAAATGTAAGGTTTTTATATCACGCCTTCCCGGAGGAAGTTCGTCAATAATTGAGACATCCAAGTCCCCATAGACAGTCAATGCGAGGGTTCTTGGGATTGGCGTTGCAGTCATTACAAGGATATCGGGATTTTGCGATTTGGACCGCAGAAGCCTTCTCTGCAACACACCAAATTTATGCTGTTCATCAATGATTACAAGGCCAAGGCTCCTAAATTTTACCCCTTCCTGTATCAAGGCATGTGTCCCTATTATAATATCTGCTTCGCCCCTCTCTATCGTATCCTTAATTCTTCTTTTAACATCCTGCTTTGCATCGCCTGATAATAAGACGACTTTTAAATTCAGGGCTTTTAGCAATTTTGAGATGCTTTTATAATGCTGCTGTGCCAGTATCTCAGTGGGCGCCATAAGTGCTGCCTGATATCCACTCTGCACACTCAATACCATTGCCCAGGTTGCAACTACTGTCTTTCCACTACCTACATCACCCTGCAAAAGTCTGTTCATTGGTTTCGGACTCTGCATATCCTGTTCTATTTCAGAGACGACTTTCTTTTGCGAAGCTGTCAATTCAAATGGCATAGAATCTTTAAAAATCTTTATCAGTTCCCCATCTATTTTATGCACAACCCCATCCAAATCTATCTCAATCTTTGACCGCTTTATTGCAATCCCAAGTTGAAGGAGAAAGAACTCATCAAATATCAATCGCCTGCGTGCCTTTTCCAAGACGAGATTTGAAACTGGAAAGTGGATATTCCTTATTGCCTCTGAAAGCAATATAAGACCCTGCCTCTTTCTTATTTCAAAGGGTAGAATCTCTTTTACTGAACTTGCATATCTATCTACTGCCTCTTTCATAATCTTTCTGAGCCACCTTTGATTTAGCTCCTGAATCAATGGATAGATTGGAACAATCCTCCCGATATGTATTGAGTCCTCTCCTTTCCCGGAAAGGATTTCATATTCGGGTGTATTTATCTGCAGGTCCCTGTATCTTTCAACCTTGCCGTATAGGATTAGTTCCTGTCCTACCTTAAACCTATCCTTCATATAAGGCTGATTGAACCAAGTGGCATATATCACACCACTGGCATCCCCTACTGCCATTTGAAATAGGCTCAAGCCTTTTTTAGTTCTTCGGCCTCCAAGGGCGAGCACCTTGCCCTTTATTGTCTGAAACTTCCCCACCTCAATATCAGAGATTGGCCTGATATTGCTTCTGTCTTCATATCGTCTTGGTAGATAATAGAGCAAATCCTCTATTGTCTCGATGCCAATCTTATTTAATACTTTAAGACGCGCAGGCCCTACGCCTTTTATAAATTGCGCGGAGATACTCAAGTCAGCCATAATCTTTAAGTCCACCTGTCCAACCGCGTAGGTTACCCAGAGGGTAACCTACGCGGTTGGACAGGCTTTTCTCCAAACTTTAATTTTATCTTTCTGTATCTGTCTCTTCTCTCTCAATAATCTCGAGATATTCTTCTGTCTTCTTGTAATCTTTTCTTTCATTGGCATTCCTTCAAATCGTCTGTCCACTCTGGAATACGGTGACGGTCGATTGTACTAAGGACCTGCCTAAAACCTCCACAGAGCCCTATCTCTTTAGCCAATCTAATCGCCTCAATATATTCGCGGTGAGTAATCCTCCTATTTATCTCAGGGAATTTATGTGCAAGGTGGCAGGGGTAGTATTGGGCCATTATATTTACATAGGTATCTGGAGAGAGCTCCTCTTTTATAAATTCAAAAACCTTCCTGCTCCCTGCCAGGCCCTCAGGCATTACCAGATGCCTTATCAAAAGCCCTCTCTTGGCAACACCCTGTTCAACTATCAAATCCCCGACCTGTCTATACATCTCCTTAACTGCTCTCTTTGCAATCTCAAAATAGTCCAGGGCAGAAGAATATTTTTTTGCAGGCTGTTCTTCAGAATATTTTATATCAGGCATATAGATATCAATTACACCATCCAAGATTTCAAGCGCCTCTAAGGATTCGTACCCTCCACAATTATATACTATAGGAATACTAAGGCCCTTTTCTTTTGCAACAAAAATTGCCTCCAAGATTTGCGGGATGTAATGCGATGGGGTAACAAGATTTATATTGTGACAAAGCATCCCTTGCAATTCAAGCATAATATAAGCTAACTCTTCCACGCTCACTACCCTTCCTTCTCCTAAATGACTTATAGGATAATTTTGGCAGAATACACAGCGAAGGCTGCAGTGGGTAAAGAATATTGTGCCTGAGCCTCTATAACCAGAGATAGGCGGCTCTTCCCCATAATGCGGGTGGAAACTAGCGACCATGGGCAAGGCAGTGGCTTTGCAAAAGCCTGTTTCTCCCTTTAGTCTGTTGACACCACACTTCCTCGGACAGACCCTGCAGGGGTTCAAAAGTTTGTAAGCTCTTTTAATCTTGTCTCTCATTGATTTTTTAGAAACCGCAAACCCTATCTTGACACCGCAAAAACGCTAAAATCCGCAAAGGCGCAAAGAATTCGTATGCGAGAATTTTTGCGCTTTTGCGGTAATTTTGCGTTTTAGCGGTGTAAACATGGCTTCTTCAGTGAGCATTATTCAGGCAAAGGGGAGCGGAGCTTTCTAAATTTATTATGGGCAAAATATTCCCGGATGAGCCTCTTCATATATTCTTCACGTTTAAAATAGAGCCTTTTGAGGGGGCGCCTTTTATGTCTGGAAAGCGCATAGTGGGTGATGATTGGCAATGCTACAGTGGCATCCAAATAACATACAACCGCATCAGGCAACATATTGGGGTCTACCTTGCCCCAGGAGACTGCTTCATGAGGCGTAGCGCCTGAAAGTCCGCCTGTATCTGGCCGCGCATCTGTGACCTGAAAGAAATAGTCATGGCCTACTTCCTTTATGCGAAGGACCTCTTGTATCTGTGGTTCAGTCTGGAGCAAGAAATTCTTTGGACTGCCGCCGCCAATAATAAATGCAGCTGACCTTCCTCCAGAGCGCTTTGCCTCTAATACAAATGAGGTCGTCT
>JBBIOC010000092.1:0-6189 GCA_037443585.1 Candidatus Omnitrophota bacterium | reverse complement strand
CAGGCATTGCAAACAAAGTCTCTGGCAGGAAGAACACAAGAAGGCCGAGGGCAGTGGCTATCCTCCATCTCCGATTCCAAATCACCCCCCAAAGCGAAGTCAAACCTCTCCGATAAAGGTCTTTTAAGGCTATAAGAGCCCTTTTCAACGCCTGGGGGATGGGTTTTGTTTCTAAGAGAACAAAAGTAGCATCAAGAAATTTTTGCTTAGCAAACTGGCGATATCCTTTTTCAAATAAAATTTTACATTCTTCAAACAAAACCTTTGCTAGCGCATTCGCTGCCTTTCTCTCCCAACTAGAACTCTTTTTATGTTTACCATCTAGGCTACGGGCTTCTCTAAATTCCTTTAGTGCATAACGAAAGTATCCTTTGCCAAAATAAAACCTCCCTCGTTCGTAATAGCTATCTCTGTCTCTATTACGCCCTCTTGAGAAAAAGATTTCATTTATCTCTGCTGCTTTTCGTGCAATTCTATCAATTGCTTTGGGATTTAGCCATGTATCCCTGCCAATAGAAACCATATTTTCAAGAAATTCTTTTGCCTTTTCTTCAAAAACTTCTAAAGTAGAGTATCTAATGTCCACATTATTTAAAATTAATAGAAAGAAGATTTCTGCTGCAAAATCTTCAATAAACTGGCTTGCGCCATCAGCCAAAATACCTAAATCTGCCTGGCCTTGAATCAGGGCATCAATTTGTTTTTCAGAATATTTATTTAAATTCCTCAATCTATTAAGTAAATCGACATTGTCAGAACCAGCCAACCCATGACCACGGACCTCATGCTTTACAATGGCCCTCACAACTCTATCTAAATAATCAAGTTGTCTCTTTTGAACATCTTCATTAAAGGTCAAAACCCCCCTTATAAGCCAATCTATATTTCTAACTAAAGTTGTAGATATAAAGTAGTAATTTCTGGTAGCCAATGTAGTGTCTTTACCCATCAGCCCTTCTTTTTTCCTATAAAGTATGATTTCATCAACAGGGTATCCTTTCTCATCAGCAATCTGTCTAATCATTTCTTTTATAGAATAATAAATCTTAAGCGCACTCGGTTCAAAAGAGAATTCTAATTCAGGCAGACACCGATCCTTTTTGCTTACCATTGCAACATCTTGAGTGCTCAAAGAATTTGCTAGAATTATCGTAGACCTTTCATCATCCATAATACCAGTGGTTCTGCCTCGCTTGCCCATCTCCACTGTCGTAGGAGGAATTTTGGCCTCGAGGTGATTGTAGAGGGGGTCGAACGTGTAACTGCCAAAGACATCCTCAAAGATAGACAGCAGTTTTGGATGTATCACGGGGGAGGCACTGATGTTCCAGCCTGGATACTGCTGTCGGATTGACCTGAGCAGCTTCTCTCCGATACCGTTATTCTCAAGTTTGGAGAAGATGTTGAGCAGCTCAATGCTCTTGCTGGATAGGTCAACATCTACGGTACAGTATCCCAGCAGACGCTCCTTCGCAGGCCCATCCCACGCCTCAAAGATCTGCACATCTCCTTCAGGTGGCCGAGTCACATCGATGAAAATACCTGACACCTTATACTCCTTGGCGGTCTTGAAGGTGGTGCGGGAGGAGATGAGTTTTATAGACGGGAGTTTTTCTCGATATTTGACAAGCAACTGGTTCAACTGGTGCTGGCTAATCCCAAGTACTTCAGCAATAGCTTTTTTCGTAAGCTCTCTCCACTTACCATGAGGATGTTTTTCCTTAATTCTCTCCTTTGCAATTCTTGCAGCCAAGTCAATAGCCATAATTATAATATCGTCGAGGGATTCGGCTTTCATCAGACTTTCAGCTTCAGATTTTTTCAGATTAAGTTCTTTTAGAATAGCATCAAGCGGACGTGTTCTATCATTTAAGCTATAAAAATGCTGAGGATGTAAGCCTAAATACCCTGCGGCCTCGGCTCCATTATTGCCTGCTTTCTGCATTGCCATATCCAATCGCAAACGCGTAAACAACTCCTTTAAGGCTGAAAGTGGTTCCGATGACTTCTTACTGGAGAGGGCTTTTCTAATAACCTTCCGGATTTCTCGTTTTTCTGCATCTTTGGGTTGACCATTAGATATCTTCACTATAGCCCCCACAGCCAAAACCGCACCTGTGACTATAAGCCCTACTAACTCAATAGGCAACCCTTTTATGCCTGCTATCAAATTAGCAGGCATTGCAAATAAGACATCAGCCAAGCTCGCCAGCTCAGGCGCAGCAATGGTAACCAGAGGCCAGAGGATAAGCATCCCGAAAGAAAATCCGCTCACCAATGGATGCCTTTTTACCGATTCAATAATTCCGCTCTTGTGGGCACGGACTTCCCTCTTTAGGCCACTGTGGTTCTTGGTGAGGTGTTGGATGAACAGCTCACGCTGCGATCGCATAAATGCCCAGAGCGACAGCCCTGTGCCGAAGTAAAAAGGAATCAGTGCTAGCAGGAGGCTGTGTCCTATCTGCAATTGGCTATGGCGAAGCTTGAACGCAATGAGCACCCCAGCGCGTAACAGCGAGCCAGTGAACGTGAACAGCAACACAGCCAAACCGACAAATGGTCCGAGCATATGGAATCCGCCTGCGATTACCGCGCCACTTCCAATGATGATTCGCAAGATGATTACGAACAGCTCGATGCTGGCATACCAGGCTGCAAGCAGGAGGTGGTCATTCAACAGCGGCCACTCTCCCGCAAGCCGTTGCAGATCTTCCTCCTTGAGCTCGATGCCGTGGAATTCCTTGCGGATGGCCTTCAGGTACCGCAACCGTCCCCGAAGCCGTATATATGCATCCAACCGCTTGACCAAAGTGTCTGATGCTATGTTAGAATTTTCGGAGGGGCCTGTGATTTTCTGAGACACGTAAGTTCTGACAACATCTATGAGCTCTTCATGGAATTTCTTTGGCTGCAACTGCCTGACAATCTTCTCGAAATTCTTTTGGTCTAGTTCTAGTCCTTCCTTTTTGCCTACTTCTACAGGAAGCACCAGGCTTGCTAACCCCCCAGGCGAAGTCAAACCTCTCCGATAAAGGTCTTTTAAGGCTTTCTTAGCCTTTCTTAATATGTCCTCAAATACTAAGATGCTAGAGAAGATTACTAATGAGCCAGCGCTAATAACTACTGGGATAGCTATTGGTGCTTGCAATCTACTAAATCCCATCAACATAAAGGAGACTATAGTCAAAATTTCATTCGGGATTCCTATTGGAGTTGAATTTTTCATCACCACCTCTGCGCAATTCCCGATTGAAGGGATAATAAACAGAAATACCAGGGCTGAGCCGAAGGTTTTTAATAACTTATTCTGCAAGCGGCTCAATATTTTTATCTTAGGGCCTTTTGGTTCCTCTCTTAATTGCTTTAGTGCCTCCTCGAGATTTTCACTAACCTTCTTGGCAACTCGCTCAGGCCGTGCAAGAAGTCTATTTAACTTCCGAGCGTTCCCAATCGCCTCGAAGAGCTTTCTGATATAGGGGTTGGCTTCCTTCCGCAAGGTGAGCGCTGCCTCGGTAATGCCTGCTCTTTTGGCAATCGTATAATGATTCAACATATCAAATTTCTTTTCTTCGATTAATTTTCTGAACGCCCAGTAAATTTTTGGGTCACTCCGCGTTTTAAATAACTTTCTGTAAGGTGCGAGTATCTTATCAAGTACCCTGGCAAATATTGGATTGTGGGCCTTCCACAGGAATAAGGAAGATGAACTAATCCCAATATCCCGCTTTCCTCTTTTTGATTCAACCAACCGCGCGATTGCCGAATTAGAGACATCTTCTAATTTTGTCACGAGTTCCTTGGCTGCCTCAAAATAGTTGGTTGCTGTATGAATGCGAACAGTTTGGCTGCCTAATTCTCTTTCGTGTTTGATAGTCTCTTTTGCAAACTTAATCAGAGTACCGGTGCCTGATTCTTCCAGGAGACTCTTTCGTCTATCACTGGATAGGTCATTAAAAAGCCTTATCAATAGTCTGGCTGTTGAAGATGACAATGTAGCCTTTCTACGCTTAATGTCACTGGATTTCAAATGAAGTTCCCGTAATAGAAGCTCGATACAGTCATTTGGAAGCAGTTGATCACTGCTATAGAGAAAGAAAATCCTCTTTATTCGCGAGCCCTGATTAGTTAACAAAGGCCCAGCCTTTGCCATGCCTTCCTTAAGATAGTACGTCCAATTCATAGTCTTTGTTCTTTCTCGTTCGACCTCCGGCCGGGAGAGCATCAGCTCAAGAAGTATTCGGGCAGCCCGCGGGCCGGAGAGTCTGAACTTGCGACGGACATCTGAGACAGACAGTCTTCCCTCTGACTTCCCGGGTATCATCTTATAGACCTGTTTCAGCAGATCTTTCCCAGCTATAACTGTGCCTATAGCGAAAAACAAAAAGATCCCGAGCAGATGGCCCTTTGCAACTGCTATCAAATCAGCAGGCATTGCAAACAAAGGCTCTGGACTAAATAAGATAAGAAGGCTTAGGACAGCAGTAAATTTCCACACTACGCTTAAATTATAAATTTTATTGACAAACCCAAGGGCATATGTTAATCTTTTTTCAATGGAAGAAAAAATCTTCTGGAATATAGGACGGAGGCGATATTTATCAAGAATCCTTTCAAATCTATCGCTTCTAATGGTTGGCGCACTTGGAACATCGGAGATATTTAAACTTGCTTTGTGGATTAAATTAGTTATTGCTATAGCAGCGATAGTAATGATTATAGTCGGCACAATTGTCCAGCCCGATGAAGATAATAAGGAAGGTGGATAAAATGTTAATAATGGCACTGACAAGCTTAGTAATATCAGCGATTGTATTAATGTGGTTTGGTATTGAGAGATATAAAATGAAACATAGACATGCTCACTGATACTGATAATTTTCCAAATCATATATACAGTCCCCACTAATATACCACCACCCAAAACAAGCGCCATAAGTTGCCATGGCCCATAAGCAGCGATACTCATTGTCCCTGCTAAGGCCCCTATGACTAATGTTATAGGCAAGTTATATCTACGACTTTTGTGTCTGTTGTTTATACGTTCTTCCCGTTCTGCTTTTGCTTTTCTTAATTCTGGTAGTTTCTGTTTTACAATCTCCTTTAACTCTCCAATTTCATGAAAGATATGCCAATTAAGTATATTGAAAATTGATGCAGTAAGTTTTCTTCTAAGAATAATCTCTGCTGGCTTTATTTGCTTAATACTTTCTATCAAGGCCTGAATCTCTTTAGGGTCTAATTTTGGATTATCTCTGTCTCTATTCCATTCTTTGGTCAACGCTGACGCTAACCTTCTGATATCTCTTACAACTTCATCTTGGGAAAAAGGCTGTTGAGGCTCTTGGTTTTCAAGAGAAGGCTTCTCTGCAAAAATCCCACCTATAATCCCAAACATTACAATATTACCTATCATCCCAAGCCCGTGACCAAGGTTAACCAGTGAGGCGTGGTATAGACTCAGAGGCAACCCCTTTGCAACTGCTATCAAATTAGCAGGCATTGCAAACAAAGGCCAGAGGAAGACTACAATGCCGGTAGCAAAGGCGAATTTCCATTTCAGACTTTTAAATAACTCCCCAAGCGAAGTCAAACCTCTCCGATAAAGGTCTTTAAAGGCTTTCTTAGCCTCTTTCAACGCCTGGGGGGCAGTTTGTTTCCCAGAGGGCATCTCAATCGCAAACATCCTCAGCATCCTTACTTCACCTTTTTCAACATAAAAAGCGCCATATCCATCAGCATAAGGTTGTGGAATATTAGTCTTATCTTTTGCATAGGCATCTAAACGCTCCAAATATATATCATGGGTTAACCTATTATCATTTAAGCTCTTTGAGACATATAATAAAAAGGATTTTCTAATGCCTTTTTTCAAAATAAGCGTAAATTTGAAGATAAGATGAGTATCTGTTTGGTGGTCTAACTCAGCCTCAACATCTTCTATTGCTTTTACAGAAGAGACATAGGGATATATAAGTTTTGACAAAAATGATTTCAGGGGGTCTTCTTGTTCCTCTTTAAACAATGCCCTTGCAAATATCCTTCTTAATAAGTCTCTTTTCTCTTTATTTATCCAATAGATAATCTTTGATAATATGAACCTCAGTCTGCTCCTGTGTTCTTCGTCTACCTCATATTTTGTCCTATTTAGAATAGCTTTTATAAAGTTCCTGTGTCTTCTGCCAAATGCAT
>JBBIOC010000091.1:0-6243 GCA_037443585.1 Candidatus Omnitrophota bacterium | reverse complement strand
AAGAACACGATAGAGTTATTGAGGTTGTGATTGAGGCTGCAAGGGGCAGGATTCCTGTGATTGCAGGCACAGGCTCAAATAGCACAGATGAAGCAATAATGCTGACACGACATGCAAAGAAAGCAGGTGCAGATGGTTCGCTTCAGGTTGCCCCATATTACAACAAGCCAACGCAGGAAGGCCTCTATCTGCATTTTAAAAAGATTGCTGAAGAAGTGGATTTGCCTATGATTCTCTATAATATTGCCTCACGCACAGGTGTAAATATAGAGCCTGAGACTATAGCAAGGCTTTCTCAGATTAAAACAATAGTCGGAGTAAAAGAGGCAAGCGGGAATCTGGACCAGATGAGTAGAATAATTCAGCTCTGCGGAGAGAGATTTACACTTTTATCAGGGGATGATAGCTTAACGCTTCCTATTTTGGCTATAGGTGGGAGAGGGGTTGTATCTGTTATAAATAATATTGTTCCAAAGGATGTTTCAGATTTGGTCAAGGCATTTATGAAGGGAGATATAGAAGGCGCAAGAAGAATGCATTATAAACTCCTGCCATTGATAAAGGCGATGTTTTTAGAGACAAACCCTATTCCAGTAAAGACAGCGATGGGGCTATTAGGTATGATTGGGCCTGAGTTGAGATTGCCATTGTGCAGTATGTCAGCACCAAATCTTGAGAGACTCAAAAAAGCATTAAAGGATTATGGACTATTGAAGGAGAATATATGATTAAAATCGTTATTAGTGGAATATGCGGAAGGATGGGAAACCGCATTGGAAATCTCGCATTACAAGATAAGGATTTTGAAGTAGTGGGGGCTCTTGAGACCTCTGAATTGGCCAATGAAGAAAAAGAATTCTGCGGGGTTAAGATATTTTCTGAGATTAATCAGATAATTGATAATGCGGATGTTGTAATAGAATTTACAAATCCACAGGCAACGCTTGAGCATCTTCGTTCTGCAATTCAACATAAAAAGGCAATGGTTATAGGGACAACAGGTTTTTTAGAAGACCAGAAAAAGGAGATAGAGGTTGCTTCAAAATCAATACCTATAGTCTTTTCACCGAATATGAGTATAGGAGCCAATCTCTTATTTAAGATATCTGAGGAGGTTGCCCAAAACTTAGGTTCTGATTATGAGGTAGAGATAGTTGAGGCCCATCACAGTCAGAAAAAAGATGCCCCAAGCGGGACCGCAAAATCTTTAGCAGAATATATTAAAAAATCAGGTAGAAGAGAGGTCAAGATACATTCTATAAGAGCAGGCGATATAGTGGGCGACCATGCTGTAATATTTGCTGGCAAAGGTGAAAGGCTCGAATTGACGCATCGTGCGCATTCAAGGGATGCATTTGCACAAGGTGCATTAAAAGCAGCTAAGTTTATTGTTAATAAAAGGGCTGGACTTTTTAATATGCAGGAAGTATTGAAAGGCAAATGAGGATTCAGATTTCGAACAGATTAAAAAAACTACCACCTTATCTATTCTTTGAAATAGATAGACTCAAGAGGAAGGCCTTGGATGGAGGAAGGGATATTATTGACTTGGGAATAGGCGACCCTGACCTGCCGCCTCATCAAGATGTAATTGAGGCATTATATAGAGCTACTCGCGACCCTAAAAATCACAGATACGCTTTAGATAATGGTCATCCTGAACTTAAAAGAAGGATTGCAGATTGGTATAAGAATAGATTTAATGTTGAGCTTGACCCTGAGACAGAGATACTCCCATTAATCGGCTCTAAAGAAGGCATAAGCCATATACCGTTGGGGATTCTCAATCCGGGGGACAGCTCTCTTGTTCCAGACCCCTGCTATCCACCATATAAAGGCGGCACTATTCTTGCGGGTGGAAATTTTAAAATAATGCCTATTAAAAAAGAGATGGCCTTCTTGCCTGACCTCAAAATTATTAAAAAAAGCACGTTAAAAAGGGCAAAATTGCTCTTTATAAACTATCCAAACAACCCTACTGCTGCAGTATGTGATAAAGGATTTTTCAGGGATGTAGTTTTGTTTTCAAAAAGGAATAATCTGGTCGTCTGCCATGATGCAGCATATTCAGAGATTACTTTTAACGGATATAGACATAGCAGCTTCTTATCTGTGGAAGGCTCAAAAGAAGTAGGCATTGAATTCCACTCACTTTCAAAGACCGCTAATATGACAGGCTGGAGGATTGGCTTTGTCTGCGGCAATTCAAAGCTCATAGATATACTTTCAAGGGTAAAATCCAATATAGACTCAGGAATCTTTACTGCTATTCAGATTGCAGGGATAACTGCACTGGATAGAGCTGAAGTCCATCTAAAAGAAATGAATAGAATATATCAAGAGAGAAGGGATATTTTAGTAGAGGGATTGAATAGATTGGGGTGGAAGGTAGAAAGGCCGAGAGCTACATTTTATGTCTGGTGCGAACTTCCAAAAGGTCATAGGTCTTCAATACAGCTTTGTAAGCTTCTTTTAGAAAAGGCAGATTTGGTTGTAACGCCGGGGGTAGGCTTTGGCAAGTTTGGCGAGGGGTATATTCGGATGGCATTGACTGTATCTAAAGAAAGGATTCAGGAGGCCACAGAGCGGATTAAAAAAATATTGTAAGGTTTTGTATTTCAATATATTAGGAGGTCTCACCTCCAAAAATTTATGGCAGTCTGTTTTATTGGTATAGGCTCTAATTTAGGCGACAGAAGAGAGAATATAAAAAGGGCCTTAAAATTTTTAAAAAAAACAGATGGTTTGAGGATAAAAAAAATATCCAAACTTTACGAGACTGTTCCTATTGGCGGTCCGCCCCAAGGAAAATTTTTAAATGGGGCAATTAGGATAGAGACAAATCTGTCACCTTTGAAGCTATTAAATATATTAAAAGATATAGAAAGAAAAATAGGCCGGAAAAAGACACGAACACACAACCAGCCGCGTCCAATAGACCTTGATATACTTATTTATGGAAACAATAGAATCAAAACAAGATATTTAGAGATACCGCATCCGAGGATGCGCGAGCGTGAATTTGTTTTGCGGCCTTTATCAGAACTGATATGATAGCTCTGGAGAAATTCTTCTTTGACACCGCAAAACCGCAAAAACCCGCAAAGGCGCAAAAAGGTTTTATCGTCGTGGGTTCTTTGCGTTTTTGCGGATCCTTTGCGTTTTTGCGGTGTAAATAGATTTTTTCAGTGTTCTCAATATGAGAGTCTTCTACAAGATTCCTTCAATTTCAAAAGAGATTATACGCTTGAAGAAAAAGAATAGACTCATTGGCTTTGTTCCTACAATGGGATATCTGCATAAGGGGCATTTGAGTCTTATGAGGCAGGCGAGGAAGGATACAGATGTAGTAGTTGTAAGTATCTACGTAAACCCTGCACAGTTTGGCCCAAGAGAGGATTTTAAGAAGTATCCGAGGGATTTAGAGAGGGATTTGAGACTTTGTTCATCAGTTGGTGTTGATATTGTATTTAATCCGGACAATAGAGAGATGTATCCAGAAGGATACACTACATATGTGAATCTTGAAAGGCTGACTGATAAACTCTGTGGCGCCTCAAGGCCTGGCCATTTTAAGGGCGTGGCCACTATAGTTACAAAACTTTTCAACATAGTCCATCCTGATATCGCCTATTTTGGTCAGAAGGACGCGCAGCAGGCAATAATTATGCATAGGATGACTAGAGATTTAAATTTCCCCATCAAGATAAAGGTGATGCCTATAATAAGAGAAAGAGATGGGCTTGCAATGAGTTCACGGAATATCTATTTAAGCCCAGAAGAGCGAGAAGAAGCCATTGTTCTCTATAAAGCGCTTTGTAAAGCGAAAAGGATGATTGGCTCAGGCGAAAGAAATTCTAAGAAGATTAAATCAGCTATGAGAGGTATTATTGAGAAGGCGAAGGCCGCGAGAATAGATTATATCTCCATTGTTGATTTGGAAAATTTAGAGGATATTGAGAAGGTAGCTGGGAAGGTTCTAATTGCCTTAGCAGTATGGATTGGAAAGACAAGACTTATTGATAATATTATACTCGGATAGTGGAGGATTAAAATGTTGCGAATCGTCTGTAAATCAAAGATTCAGGGTTGTAGGGTTACAGAAACAAACTTAGAATACATCGGCAGCATCACAATAGATTCTAGCCTTCTTGAGGCTGCAGATATCCTCCCAAACGAGAGGGTTCAGATTGTCAATCTGAATAATGGCTCAAGGGTGGAGACATATGTGATGGAGGGCAAGAGGAATTCAGGCGAGATTTGTATGAATGGGGCTGCTGCAAGGTGGGCACAGAAAGGGGACCGCATTATAATAATCTCTTATTGTTTGTTGGAGACAAAGGATGCAGTTTCGTATAGGCCTAAGATTGTGTTTGTGGATGAAAAGAATAAAATAAAAAGGGGCAATAAATAAGATATGGTTTATACAGACGAAGATGACAGAAAATATATTCAGGACTTAAAGGAAAAGATTTCGCGACTCAGGAAAGAGCGCAATGCTGTCATTATAGTCCACAACTATCAGAGGGACGAAGTACAGGACATTGCAGATATAAGCGGAGATTCGCTTGCACTCAGCCAGGCAGCTGTGGAGACGGATGCGGATGTAATTATATTCTGCGGCGTGGACTTTATGGCAGAGAGCGCCTCTATATTAAATCCGGACAAGATAGTGCTCCTACCTGTAAAAGAGGCAGGCTGTCCTATGGCAGATATGGTGACTATTGAGAAATTGCATGAAAAAAAACGAGAGTTTCCAGATGCAGCGGTTGTCTGTTATGTAAACTCTTCAGCACCTGTTAAAGCAGAAAGCGATATATGCTGTACCTCAAGCAATGCAATCAAGGTAGTCCGTTCATTAAAGAATAAGCGCATTATCTTTATCCCGGATAAAAATTTAGGCAGATATGTGCAGAGGCATGTGCCTGAAAAAGAGATTATACTCTGGGAAGGGTTCTGCCCTACACATATCAGGGTCTCTCGAGAAGAGATATTGAAGACAAAGGAGGCTCACCCTGATGCTGAGGTAGTTGCGCATCCAGAATGTAACCCTGATGTATTGGCTGTCAGTGACCATATCTGCAGCACAGGCGGTATGTTTAAATATGTAAAGAATTCAAAGTCAAAGAAATTTATAATCAGCACAGAGTGCGGTATGCTCTACAGATTAAAAAAGGAGAACCCCAATAAGGAATTCTTTATGCCGACTGAAAGGCTCGTATGTCCCACAATGAAGCTGACCACACTTGGCTGGGTTGCGCACAGCCTTGAGGCAATGGTTTATCAGATTAAGGTTAGCGAAGATGTGAGGCAGAAGGCAAGGGTTGCACTCGATAGGATGCTTGAGATTTCAGGCGAAAAGATAGGTGCAGCTATTGCGGGTTATTGATAAGTCATTATGATTAAGGTGAGAATAGGTATTGTCGGTTGCGGAGCAATAGGCTCAGAATTAGCAAGGAATATAGAGAAACGTTTCAGAACTAAGTCTATTCTTATTGGACTCTGCGATATTGATAGAACTAAGGCATCAAGACTTTCAGCTGAATTACAATCAAAGCCACCTGTATTGTCTTTGAAGAAATTAATAAAAAAAAGTGACCTTGTTATTGAGGCGGCCTCCAGCAGGGTTTCAGCCAAGATAGTAGAATTGGCACTGAATTCAAAGAAGGATATAATGGTTATGAGCACAGGAGGGCTTATTGGAAATCCACAGCTATTTAAAAAGGCAGAAAGGGTGTTTAGGCATATATATCTACCAAGCGGCGCGATATGCGGATTGGATGGCCTGAAGGCAGCTCGCATCGGAAGGATTTCCAAAGTTATGTTAATTACAAGAAAACCACCAGGTAGTCTAAGAGGCGCCCCTTATTTTAAAAAATATCGTATTGAATTGGCAAAGATTAGAAAAGAAAAGAGGCTATTTAGAGGCAGTGCAAAAGAGGCTATAAGACTCTTTCCGCAAAATGTAAATGTAGCAGCAACCCTGAGCCTTTTTGGAATTGGACCACAAAAAACTGAGGCTCAGGTCTGGACATCTCCAAAATACAAGACAAACACCCACGAGATAATTATAGAAGGTAACTTTGGAAGGATTTTTACAAGGACAGAGAATGTCCCATCGAGACAGAATCCTAAAACAAGCCAGCTCGCAGTCTATTCTGCAGTTGCTGTGCTGGAGGATATTCTAAAAGAGGGTTGCTCAAAAGTAACTATTTTGCACAGATTAGCACAGATGAGAAGATA
>JBBIOC010000090.1:3815-6301 GCA_037443585.1 Candidatus Omnitrophota bacterium | reverse complement strand
TCAACATTCAAAAACAGCCCTTCGATTTTCTTTATTCTTCTATATATATCTTTGTATAATCGTCTTCCCTCGTTCCTTCGCATTCTATCAAGAGAAGAGAGTGCCTTATCAAGTGCTCTCTTTAATTCTGGCCAGAGCTCATCAATATCCCTCTGCGCACTCTTCTTGACTATCACATCAGGGAATGAAAGGAGTTGACTCAAGCTCGGCCGCTCTCTAATGCCCAGTGCCTTTGCTGTCTCCTCTAATAATCTATGAAATCTCTTGGCTGCCTCTTTATCTATTGTAATACTTTGATATAGCTTCTGGCCTGGCTGATATAAGACTGCTATATTGACCTTGCCTCTCTTCACCCATCTCTGAGTATGTGCCTTTATATCTTCTTCAAATAGAGAAAAATCCTGTGGGAGTCTGTTTGTGAGTTCAAAGAACCTGTGATTTACTGAGCGGACCTCAACTACAAACTTCCCAAACTTACCCGATGAAACCCCTTTTCCAAAACCTGTCATACTTTTAATCATATCACTATAAAATTTTTACGGGTCCTGCCATTGAACAGCCCGTCCAATGCCACCCGTAAAAATTTCCATATGCGAATCTACTGAATTAGGGCATCCCCAACATCATAAAAGCAACTCTTTTACGACATAACAACTAGCAATGCTTGTCTTTCACAAAACAGTTGGTGTGTATCTGAAATCTGTGCGAAGCGAGGACTTGGGTCTAACGAACTGAAAACTAGTGAACTGAATACCCGCTCGTTATATGAAAACAAGTGCGAGTGAGCGTGTCTGAAAGTTAGCTCTCTTTGATGACTCGGCATATTGTATTAAAGTCCTCCTCCGTTATTCGAATTATAGAAACTTGGAGATACTGGTTCCATGTTCTTCCTTTATCGGCTATAAAAGTAATATCATCTATTAGATTTGGCTTTATCCACCATGCTTTAGCCCCGATTTCCTTCGTCGAAAATGAAATTGTGGAAGGATTGCTGCCTTCGTGAATTATCCTAAATTTAATTCTATATGGAAATAAAAAATTATTACTACCTTTCTTCCATCCTATATCTTCCTCACTATAGAAATAGTCCCCGATAAATTCCACAACAGCAACGAATCTTCCGCCATGAGTATAAACTACCGCTTTATCCCCCACTTTCAAAAATTTTTCTAATGTTACAAAATACCTAGCATCCATTCCCCAAACATTATTATTTCTGCATATTTTCAAAGTTCTCCCCGCTCGTCCCGCAGGCACCCTAATAACCTCTGTCACCTCTTGCCTGTAGAGTTCTTTTACGACCTAACTTCCTGATGGATGAAGCGTTTTAAGTCTTAACCCATATTTTTTCTTAATTCTCTCTGCATCTTCGTGTATCTTCTTGGCCGCTTCTCTTACTGAAAGATGTTTTGTCTCCTGATAGACTTTATCTTTCCAGTCCCATACTTCTTGAAGCGATTTATCAACTTTCATATCTACTCACCTCCATGGGTGTGACCGTTCTTTCGCAAGAAAAAACGTTTTTATTAACGCCTCCCGTCGGTATAGTGGTAAGGTTAAGACAACCTCTTTCCACCACCCTTTCTAAAACCGAAAGGAGGCGAATATGTCAAAATCTGAAGTCTTTTGCCCTAAATGCAGCTCTCCAACTTACCGATGGGGTCACGATGCTAACTTCAGACATCTCCAGCGGTATAGGTGTAGAGATCATAAGTGCCGGCATCAATTTATACCTGGTAAACCTCTACGCCCAAAAAAACAAGCAAAATTCAAATGTCCCAAATGTGGCTCCTGTATGTCTATATATAAACGCTTGTCAGATGGTTATAGACTGCGTTGTGAGCGCCATAACCACCGTTCAGAATTTAAATGTGCCCATAAGATCAATGTGCCATTCCCTCACAAAAATTTTAAAATTGCCAAAGATCCTATCGAATCTATTGAAACTGAAATCGCTTCTAAGTTTACTTGGTCTAAAATGGACTTCTCTAATACTACTGTCAGCTTAGTCCTCTACTTCTCTGTATTTAAGTCTCTCCCCGCTACTGAAGTCGTCGAAACTATGCAGACTATTTTTAAAATCAATATCTCCCATGATACTGTAACCCGCTGGACTCATAAGGCTGCTTTGCAACTCCATAAAAACTTAGGCCTTTTATCTACTCCTAAAACACGCGGAAGGCGTAGAACTTTTACCGATGAAACTGTCTTTAAGGTCAGGGGTCAAAAACGCTGGGTCTGGTTTACTCGTGAATCTCGCTTTGACTCTGACCAAAGCTGGTTTATCTCTCCTCGGCGTTCCACTGAATATGCAAGAAGTACTTTCAATATAGCCTTTGAATCTTCTCCTCATCTTAGACAAGCTCAAGCTGTTACCGACGGTTTGTGGAGCTATGGCTCTGCATTGGGTGATTTAGATTTTAATGTCCATAAACTTCACAAAGTCTATAAAGGCATTTTCGAACGCCCTAATAACAACCGTATAG
>JBBIOC010000090.1:0-3796 GCA_037443585.1 Candidatus Omnitrophota bacterium | reverse complement strand
CTTAAGATCAAAGCTCGCAGATACAGAGGTTTCAAATCCAAACGCCGCCTTTGGTGTTTTATTACCAATCAAGTCTATTTACACAACTACTTCTTACCTAATAAAAGACTCGATGGTAAAACACCTGCTGAGGCTTGCAATAAAAAGCTCCCTTTTACTCTCTCTAAATGGAAACTTTTTTGCAGGTTCCTCTAAAACCACGAAAGGAGGTAATACCTTGACCTTGAATAATGACTCTAAGAAGCCTTTAAAGAGGCTCTCTAAGATTGAACGCAAATCTCTAAGAGAGCTTCAAAAGGCCTTCCCTGCAGTTAAGTTCTTCTTGAGTCGGGAAGAGTTAGATAAATTTGTCAAAGAGCGCTTGACTTCTAAGTGATCCTTTGATATCTTAACCCTAATACCTACCGGGAGAAGTCACTCTATATATCACCATTCATTTTGCGAAAGAACCGGTGTGACTATTTCCAACCGTTTGGTATATCCTTTTTCTAAATTAACACTATTAAACAACTCAGACTTTCGCAAGTTAGCCAAATGTTGATAATTCCAAGTGATAACCGCATCCATCTCAGAAGCTGTTGCAATACCAACATGAAAGGCATCGTCTCTTTTGTCTTTTGGGACAATTCCGCGATCCACGTAAAGCTCAGTTAATTCATTTGCTTCTTCTGTAGTCTCTAGTTCTACAGGGGCATGTTTATTAATCAAACCAAGCAATGTTTGTCTTTTGGGCTCAGGTGCATCATTTATTTCTCTAATAACTACTTCGGAAATAAAAATCTCGTAGATATCTCTTTTGATGGAAGCACAAAATCTCTTGGTTATGTCCCGTTTCTCTGGCGCATCGTCGGCAAAAAAGAAGTTCCAGACGGATGTCTCAAGATATAATTTTAGCTTTCGCATAGCTTTGCTGCCCCATTAAAAATCCATCGCATTATAAATAAACTCTGGCAGGCCAGGACATTGCCTATCTAAATAGAATTTACCTGTTATAATCTGCGCAGAAAGAAGCCGCTCCATTATTTCTTTTGAGTAATAGGAAAATGGATTTAGCTCTCTTAGCCTCTCTTGAGAGATGCCCGGCACCTCTTTTGGGATTAACACCTTTTGTTTCCATATAGGATGTTCTTCATACTTTACCGCCCCTCTTGCTGCCTGAAACAAAAATAGCTCTGTCTCTTCAATGGTAGGTCCTGTGCCACCTACGGGCTTTATCTTTCCATCTTTCTCTTCAAAAATAGTCTTTGGCACCTTTAATGCCCTGTTCCCTAAATGAATCTCTGTCCAATCAAACCTTGCACCAACCCTTCCAGTTGTATTTATCAGATAAACTTCTATAGGGTCTTCTGTAGCGCTTCTTTCTTTAAGAAATCCATAGAAACGCTTTACGTGCTCAGCATTTCCAACGCCCATTGTAAATGGCAGACAGTATCTGGATTCGTATTTCTCCTCGCCAACCCCTTTTCTGCCCTGTGCTGGATGGCCTGTGGTTCTTCCATCAGCTAAGACCTTTGCTGCAAAGGCTGGGTCCGCAATCTTTAGCCAGGCAAAATCAGAGTTATACCCGGGGCTGATAAATACAGCCATATTAAGCGGCCCACTTGAATCCACATTGCCGTCGTAATAACCTGTATCATCTAAGAAAAAGACAGTCCTTGCGTTCTGATTTGGCTTACCGTGATATTGGAAAAGTTCCCCTTTAAAACTCACATCTCCGTCTGGTCCAAACTCTGTATTCTCATGCAATGCCCTCTTTGAGACCCCTGCCCTATATAATGCAACCTGTTCCTCGTCCACATCTTCGGTCTTGGTCCAGGAGCCCCTCTCAGGACTAACAACCTTATCTCTAAAAACACCCACTATGTCATCATTTTTAATCACCTGTTTAGAAACAAACTCAAGCAGGTCCACATTGAAATTCTTCTTATAAATAGCATTGATTTTATCTGTGACAATGTACATCCCGTGCGTAGACTTTCCACTTCCAGTCAACCCCCAAACGCACATAATTATTCTCTTTCTTCTTCCGTCTATTCTCTTTACAGTAAACTCTTTTAAAGAGGCGTGCTCTCCAGTCCCTCCTTTTTTATAGACATAATAGACCCAATGCGATAAAAATCCCTTTTTGCATTCTCCCTGGTATGAACTGCAGGTTACGATTGTATAGTTGTGATTTGGAAACCTTATAACCCTGAGCATCTCCTGGGTTCCTGGGACATTTGGATTTTCTAAATAGTGTGGGATGCAGAAGAGTTGAGCATCTGGGACTCCTTTTGGCTCACCGGGGAAATTGAGCTGGCTCCACCTATATGCAATATCAGGAAATTGTGGGTCACAATAGAGTCTGCAGCGCATCTGGGCCCTTGAACCCTTTTGGCCGAGGTTTGCATCGACTTGAATAATGGGCCCCTGAGAGAGTATATGTTCAAGAACCCTCAGCATCAATTGCTTATGCTCAAGCTTCAAATCTTCCTCTGTTTCAATGACTACGCTCCCAGCAGCAGAGCGGTTCCATATATTTGAGGTCCATCCCCAGCTTTGATTCTTAAAACGAGTGCCGTAGGCTTGTGCTTTCTTTAAGAGGTCTTTAGGATTATTCTGTATCGCAGCAATCCCGGCTTTTTCTTTTGTCTTGATTATATTTTTGAATAACCCTAAAAAACCCTTAATTGTGATATCGTCTATTGTAAAAGCCATATTTTTAACTTCTTAACCTGGTTAGATTTGCCAGATTAAACTATGTCAAGTCCAAACCCGCTTTACCGCAGATTCCAATTTAACAGCCTTTGATGGATATAGCTCAACTATTATCTCGTCTGGCTGAAACCAGAGTTTTATCTCGCGCTCTGCTTCCTGCTCGTTTGTTGAGGTATGGATTACATTCTCATATATACCTGCTGTGGTAATCCTTCCATAAGAGCCACGAATTGAAGTTGGGTCCGCCTCTTCTGGATTGGTTGCTCCTGCGAGGTCTCTGACTTTCTTAATCGCGTCTTCACCCCAATAAACCATTGCCATTACCTTCTTTCTGCCATGTAGCTCCCCTTGTATATATTTAATCAGCTCTTCAAAGAAAGGCTTATCCTTCATATGCTTATAGTGTTCTTCTGCTAATTCTTTACTCACCCTAACTATTTTAGCTGCAACTATTTCCAGTTTTGTTTCAGAAAGCCTTGTAAGGATATTTCCTGTTAGGGATTTTTTTAAACCATCAGGTTTTATCAAGACTAAAGTCTGCTGAATCATTTTAACTCTTTGATTTTAAAAGAGTTACTACTCTGTCCAAATCGTTATCAGAATAAAACTCTATCTCTATTTTCCCGCCTTTTTTAGATTTTATAATCTTGACTTTTGTTCCAAAGATATCTTGTAATTCCTGCTCTATAGAAGCTAAATTTGGGTCCTTTAATATGCTTTTGCGCTTAGTAATAGAGGATAACTTTTTTACGTAACTCTCTGTATCTCTTACAGATAGTTCATTTTTTATAACCTTTGTACAAAGTCTAATTTGCTCTGATTCATTATTCAATGACAGAATTGCCCGAGCATGTCCCATTGAAATTGTTCCACACGAAACATACTCTTGAATCTTCAAAGGCAGTTTTAAGAGTCTTATAATGTTTGCTACAGTAGCCCTATCCTTGCTAACAGCATCTGCTACCTTTTCCTGTGTTAGTTTAAACTCTTCCATCAACCTCTTATATGCCTTTGCCTGTTCAATAGGGTTTAGGTCTTCTCTTTGAATATTTTCAATCAAGGAGACCTCAAGAGAATCCAGGTCTGTGTCTTCTCTTAC
>JBBIOC010000089.1:0-6356 GCA_037443585.1 Candidatus Omnitrophota bacterium | reverse complement strand
TTGTGCAATCAGGGTGTTGATGGGCATTTATTTCATTCGGGATTCCGTGTGTGGCCCAGCGTGTGTGGGAAAGTCCTACAAAACTAGGAGAATGTTTTGTATCTTTTAGAACTCTTTCTAACTCTCTGATCTTCCCCTTTTGTTTACAGATAGATATTTCGCCATTACATATAATCCCAAGGCCTGCCGAGTCGTATCCTCTATACTCAAGCCTCTTTAAAGCATCTAAAAGTATCGGCTGCGCCTCTTTCTTACCTATATAACCTACTATTCCGCACATATTCCACCTTGCCTTCAACCATAGTCAGTTCTACATTAAAATTTTTATCCAAAATTATACTATCTGCATCCTTGCCAATCTCAAGGCTCCCTTTTCTGTCTTCTATACCCAAAAGCCTGGCAGGGTTTAGACTCGCCATCTTAACCGCATCTATAATATTTACCCCGCCGAATCTAATCGCATTTTCTACTGCCCGATTCATAGTCAAGCGACTCCCTTTAATCTTACCATACCTATCCTTATATATTCCATCAATTTTTATTAAACGCGGATTCTCGCAGATTGCACGCGGATTTACGCGGATATCTCTAACACTAAATCCGCGTAAATCCGCGTGCAATCTGCGTGTATCCGCGTTAAAAAATTCTTTTTCAGAGTCCTTTTCTAAAGAGCAGAGCGAATCTGTTATAAGAATCGTCTTCTCTATTCCCTTACAAGCCAGGGCAACCTTAAATAAGCTCGGGTGTACATGGATGCCGTCTAAGATAAAATCTGCGCTTACTCTTTTATCACTCAAGACCGCACCTAAAATCCATGGCTCTCTGCTCTCAATCGGCCCCATCCTATTAAATAGATGCGTGGCATGCCTTGCACCTGAATCTATGGCCTTCTTCGCCTGCAAAAAAGTTGCATCTGAATGGCCCACAGAGACAACAATGTTCTTATTACTTAAAATTTCTATAATCCTATTTATGGATTTTAATTCTGGTGAGAGTGTAATTAATCTAATCGAACCTCTTGCTATTTCTATTAAATCTAAAACCTCTTTCTTATTTGGCTCTCTTAAAAATCTCTTATCAAGCCCCCCTGCCATATCCTTATTTATGTATGGCCCTTCTAAGTGAATGCCTAATGGGATGGCCTTTAATCTAGAGCTCTCTAAATTTCTAAATTCAAAGATGGCTTTTTTTATCTCTTTTAATGGCCCAGGATGGATTGTCCATAAAAATGAAGTTGTGCCAAATCGAACCTCTCTATTTGAAATCTTGATTGGATTCCCGTGTATATGGAGGTCGATAAAACCTGGGAGGATAAGAGAATCTTTAATAAAAATTCTTTCTGCATTCTTGAAGAAAGCAGGGCCTTTTGTTATGCCAATTATCTTACCGCTATCAATAAGAAGCCTTGCACTTTTTATTATTTCATTCTGAGTAACTATGTTGCCTTTTATTACAAATCGCTCCATAAAGCCCAATAAATATAAGACCCCGCCCTTTCTGACAGCTAAATTCTACAATTTAGAAAGGGCGGGGTCTTATAGAATATACTATTATTGCGAGATTATAAAACCCTGCTTCTTCTCTTTATCTCTGTCAAAACCTGCCTCTCAGCCTCAAGCCAGTCATCTAAATCGTGGCCGTGCGTATATCCCTTCTCTTCAAAAATCCTATAGGCCCTTTCAGATATCAATGCATTTAAATTTGGATTTCCCCTCCCTTGCCAAACCTTATTTTTTTTGCTAGACCTTCTTGCATTTGCCATGGCTAACCTCCTAATTTTCTATAATATATATACCCTTTATATCTTAATTTGTCAAATGTTTTTCTTCTTTAAAAGTAGATATAGTTTTCACATCTTAGATTATAGCATATCTAAATTAAAACTTTAAAAGGAAAAATAAGTTAGACTCCAGTAACAGTGATATGTTCCTGTCTTAGGCGGGTATCTATGTCTTCTAAAATGCCGGTCTCGGACAGTCCGTTGTAAGTTACACTTTTGTCTCAACTTCTTTTAATTCTGGGTGCAGCTCAAATTTTCTGGGGGTTAAAGGAATACATTGTAAGTCATCTATTCCGAGTATCTGCATAAGGTAGGTATCTACTTTAGATTTATCTATACCAGCTTCTTCATAGGTCATAACCCTAAAGCGTTTTAAAGGAATCCCGTAATCTATATAAATTAGTTTATAAAATTTTTCCTTTTCTTCATGCTTATCAACTAACACTACAAAGATTTTATCCTCACCTAATTTTTCTATTGCTTCTTCAAACCTAGATTTATATTCTATCACCTCTTCTGACTTAAAGAGAACCACCTTAGCCTGTCTTTCTTTATTAAATCTATTAAAATCTTGGATTTTATCGTAAATCTCTCTTTTAGTACGAGCCAACCTTCCTCTTTTAATCTCATACCGATTTAATTCTTCTATATTACATATATAGTTAAATTGGCTATCTGTTAAACCCCTTGCAAAATTTGTCAGTTCATAAAAACCCCTTCCCGCCCTTCTTACAAGTCCCAATTTTATAAGGTATTTTAGCTCTGTGTATACTGTAGTCTTACGATAATGGTCTCCTTCCAGCCTTAATCTTCTCTTTATTAAATTATCTATATGAATAGCAGTATCCTTAAACTCATCAAAGAAAGTCCTAAGGCATTTGGCAGGAGAGCCTTCGGGTTTTCTTACTGCTACTACAATCTTATCACCTGGATAGATGCGAGAGTAATCTGGAATATGAGGGTTCATTTCTTTTAAGTCTTCTTCTCTTACATTGTACATATCTGCTATCTTTCCAAAACTCTGTCCTGCTTTTACAATATGAACTATCTTATTCGGCAATATTAAAATTCTTCCTGGAAAAATAGTATTAACATCGGGTATATTATTATATTCTGCTATGCGATGAGCTATATTTACATTTCCATTGCCATAATATCTTTCAGCTAAATCTGACAATATATCACCAGGAATTATTGCTACCCCAATAGGAATTATTCTTATCCCAATCTCTCCTTCCCTTCCTGATTCGGGCTTAAAAGGAATGGTCATTTCTGACGGCGGTAATGTGGAAGGTGGCCCGTAATAAGGTTTATCACCTTTATCATTGAAGAGTAATAACCTCGCCACTGATGATCCAACAACTATAAGTGTGGTGTAAAGCCATTTTTTGAACATTTGGACCTTTGCTTTATATAGTATAGCTTCATAGGGAGTAATGAATTTTCTCTCACCTCCAGCAGGTTCCTGTAATCTAGCAACTTGTAAACCCCGTTCTAATCTTACCAATGCACCCTCGCCAAATAAATCTCTATGAATATCCCGGGCTAAATCAGCCAACTCTCCATCTTTTAAATCCAATGCCTTTTTTAAAACAGCATTGGCTTCATTTAATCTATCCCCTTCCTCATTTATGCCTAATTTTTTCTTCAACCTTTTCATTATCTCAACTGAAGCCCTGTAATGAAAAGGAGCAAATATTGGCGCCCATGAATCAACATATAACTCAATCACTTTGACTAATGCAATATAAGGTGAATCTGAAATGGCTATACTGGCCAGATATGCTGAGGTTTCAGTTGAAGCAATGTCTCTAATCTTTCTTAAAATTTCATCGACTGTATGCTGTAGTTCATGCATAGCTGTAATTAATTCAACCTTTCTAACAATTTCAGAATCATTGTTTCCTGCCAAATCCCTCTTGACTGCGGCCGAGATTGAATAAGTTAAAGGATGGATTACAGAATCATCACTTACTAAATATGGCTTATCTTCTAAAATGGGTTTTAAATTATGAAATACATATCTTTTAACAGCCTGTTTTATAACTGCTCCAAAGGTATCTCCGCGCCAAGTAAATCCAAAGGCATACATTTCTTTATCCAGGATATCTATCCTATTGCCTAAATAATCAATCGGCAGTTTTTCTCCTTCATAAGGATGCCGATTATAGACAGTAAACTGCTTTATTTCATCTATCTCATATGTCAAAGCATACAAAACACTTATTGTTCTTCTACCTTCTTGGGCGCTTCCCAAATCAACGCCAAAGTAGATATTAAGACCTAAAAGATAAGGATTGTTCCTAAAACGAGCGGCTAATTTCCTTTTCCTTATCTGGGGGCTTGATTTAGTATCCATTAGAGCCTTTATATCCTCTTTAAAACCATTGTCGTTGCTTTGGTCAGAAACCGTGCTGTCTAAGCAATCAAGAACCAACCTCCTCAATCTTCTGCCATCAGCATGGTCTGCCCGGGCAACTAAATACCATGAGAATATCTGGCCTAAGAATATTTTAAGACGGGCGGCTTCATCTGAACTATCAAGCAATGAATGAATCTTTAGTATTTTATTGATATAATAGTCTTCGCCCCGATTAGGCGTGACATATTCTGGTGGCTCCCCAGCATATCTTCTAGTTTCCCTTTCCGGGGTAACTATTGTTGGCTTTTCTTCTTTCCTTTCTCTCTCTTCTTCTTTTCTTCGGCTATATGCAAATATATGAGGAGGAACTCGGTCTTCTTTCTCTCTTTCTTCTTTTATCCTTAAATGTTCCACCTCTATTTTTGGCCTTCTTTCTATTGGGCGGTCTGCCCTTTCTATTGGCCCAGCGGACACCTCACCTGGTCGCTTCACTCTTTCTGTTTTTGATGGTGCCTTTTTTTCAAGTTCTCGATAAAATTTTTGTATTCTTTTTATTTCTTCAAAATTATTAGTAATAAACTTTGTCAATAAAGCCAAGGAAGGCATATCAGTTTTAGATAAGTTGTATCTACTATGCGTATCAAAATTTTCAGTTAAATATGTATAAATAAGCCTGATTTTTTCATCTAATTGAGGCTCGTTCGATAATCTTCTTAATAAAGAAACATATTGTCGTGCACCGTAAAATTTTAATCCCCTTATGTATTTAGACTGGTCATAATAACCGATTATTTTCTTATTCCCTAAGGTACTGCGCTTATTTATTTCAAAATCATCTAATAATATTAAAGAGACATCCATCAAAATATTCTGTGGAAGGTCAGTATTAGATTTGGATAATATATCATTTAAAATAATACCTGCTGAAATCTTTCTCAATTCTAATTTAAGCGCACTTCTGTAAAACGTACCATATATATCTGAATACTCATGCTCTAAAAAAGCAAATAAATTTAACTCTAATATATGATTATCTGTATCAATATTAACTGGGCTAGGGTTATTCACAACAAATTTTACAGTAAAAGGAGAGAAGAAATCGCAGAGATTTTTAATTTCATCATCATCCCTAATGGACCTTTCAAATTCTAATGTCGCTTTTTCAGTAATTTCAATAACTAAAGAACGCAATGTAGCATCCCCTAAACTTATCAAGGTTGTTTTTATTTCTTCTACAAGCTTTGCCCGATATGATGGGTCTATTGAAATTTCATTTTTTATTTTCTCATAAACTTTTTTAATGGTTTCGTACTGGGTCTTATTGGGCGAGCTGTAAAAAAGCCAAGAATACTTCTTTTCTACTATATACCCGAGAAAAGGCCGTAGCGATTGAAGGACTTCAGGCGAGCTTCTATCTGAAGTATCTCCAACTATAACAGATAAGAATTGATTAACTGAATCTTCGTTATAAATAATATTGCCGAGTTTTTTATGGGGTATCTCACTAATTTCAATTTGAGATATAGTATCTCTAGAATATTCTATCTCAGCGAGTCTCATCTTTTGTCCAGCGGTGGCTATCTTTATAAAACTGCGTTGGACTAGCCTATCAGGTTTTTCAGATGCTACGCCTGTCTGGGCCTCAGCAACAGCTACCCCTTCAGCCTCTGGGGTCTCTTCCTTTCTTTGTTTATCTCTCTTAGGCACTACTTCTTCAACGCCCTTAGCCATGGTATTAACAACATCGCCTATGTCTTTTAAGGCGCCTTCTTCGCCACCTGTAAAGGATTTATCTGATTTATCAGAAGAACCTGTGTATGTATTATGTGCAAATATATTATTTCCGATAAAGTTATGCGTGCCTTCTACTTCAATATCATAGACGTGCTCATAGCCGCAGTATTCTATAGAGACTATTTTATCCCACATTATATCGCCTTGTATATGAGAACCTTCGTTGCTACTAATCCTTAGGGTGACTCTTGGCAGTGTCATTTTGTCCAAGAGAATATCATTGCAGAAAAATCGATTATTATCTTTCTGTAAATCCATTTCAGCAAGGGCTTCAGATGAAAGAGACAAAAGAGACAAATTTCTTGACAGAGACCAGACTCTATGATACATTTCAATAGAGGGTTGCTCAAAAGTAACTATTTTGCACAGATTAGCACAGATGTCGTCGGAAAATATCTGTGATCATCTGTTTCTTTTAAT
>JBBIOC010000088.1:2391-6525 GCA_037443585.1 Candidatus Omnitrophota bacterium | reverse complement strand
ATATCGAGTATCATATATTGGCAATGATTGGTAACGATAAGCAAGGAGATTTGGGTATGGATAAATGGTTAACTCTTGAACAGATTGCTGAATATTTGCAGATGAGCGAATCTTCTATTTATAAAATGGCTCAGAGTGGTAAGATTCCAGCCTATAAGGTAGGCAGGCAGTGGAGATTTAAGAAGGAAGAAATTGATAGGTGGGTAGAAAAGCAAAAGCCTAAGAGGAAATGAATTATGACTGAAAAAGAAGTAATTCCGCTATTACAAAAAGGAGAAACTCATAAAGTTGAATATAAACCATCTTTATCTGACACTGACAGGATTATTGAGGTAGTCTGCTCTTTCGCTAACACCGAAGGTGGGGTAGTTTTGGTTGGAATTAAGGAAGCCAGAGAAAATATAAAAGACCGTGTTATCGGGATTGAGTTGGGCAAGGAAACTATTGGCAGATTAGTAAACAGAATCATAGACAAAACCGATCCTCCCATTTATCCAAATATAGAAGTGGTTAATGTCTTTGATAAGGATATTATTTCAATAGAGGTAACAGAAGGTAGAGATAAACCATACACTGCCTCCGGTAAACCTTTCATTAGAGTCGGTGATGTGACGAAGCAAATGAAGAGGTCTGAATATGAAAAGATGCTTGTTGATAAAAGTAAGATAAAACTTCGGTTTGATACTCAGATCTGTAATGGCGCGAATTGGAAAGATATTGATGGGAAAAAGGTAAGATGGTTTTTAAAGAGAGCGAGGGCTGAAAGAAACTTAGATATAGATACATCTATCCCTATAAAAGAAGCCCTGCATAGATTAAAACTGACGCATAATGGAAAGTTAACCAATGCAGCAATCCTTATATTTGGTAGTGAGCCTCAAAGATTCTTCATCCAGGCAAAGGTTAGATGTGCCAGGTTCAAAGGAATAACGGCTCATGATTTCATTGATATTAAAATCATAGATGGAAATATAATTGACCAGATTGATAATGCTGAAAAGTTTGTTTTATCCCATATCAAAAAGGCTGCCAAAATCATAATGTTCGAACGCCAGGAAGTCTGGGAGTATCCTCCCGAAGCGCTTAGAGAGGCAATAGTAAATGCTGTCTGCCACAGAGATTATTTCTCATCTGGTAATGTCCAGATTGGAATCTATGATGACAGAATTGAAATATGGAATCCTGGTAAATTACCAGCACCTCTAACACCAGCTATATTAAAGGGAGAACATCAATCAATTCCAAATAATCCCTTAATTGCCAATGCCTTTTTTCTGATAAGGTATATTGAGCAATGGGGTAAAGGAACAAATAAAATTATTGAATGGTGCAAAGACCATGGATTAGAAGAGCCTGATTTTGAAGAGATTGGAGGTAGTTTTGTAGTTAGGGTCTCGGCTCCAGAAAATATTTTGGATTTAGTGCCTGATAAAAGAAAGTTAAACCTTAAGGAGTTAGGTCTGAACGAAAGGCAGTTAGAAGCCTTACGGGCGATGGTAAACGAGAAAAAAGCAATGACTAACGCTATTTATAGGGAAATGTTTAAGACCTCAGATAGAAGTGCCTTAAGGGATTTAAAAGATTTGGTTGAAAAAGGATTGATTAAAAGAAAAGGCAAAAGGCGTGGTGCAGAATACGAAGCAATTTAAATGGCGGAATTATCAAAAAAATGGCGGAATTAGTGGCGGATTTATTTATGGCGGAATTTTTGAATTTCTGGCGGAATCATGGCGGATAGTTTAGTGGCGCAAAACATAGGAAGCTGGCTCATAAACTGGCGCATAATTGCTGTGATTGATACCAGAAGTCCGTACCTAAAAAGAAGGAAGTTACCATGAATTGTGCAATTTACACAAGGGTATCCACGGACAACCAAGCTGAAAAAGAATATAATTCCTGTGAGGCTCAGGAAGAAAAGATAAAGGCTTATATCAGAAGTCAGGAAAATCTGAAACTCTATAAAGTTTATATTGATCCCGGCTTTTCTGGTGCCTCTTTAAAAAGACCAGCATTAAGGGAAATGCTTGACGAAATAATTGCTGGGAAAATTGATTGTGTACTCACTTATAAAATAGACCGTCTTACAAGGTCACCTAAGGATTTTTATACTCTCATTGAACTATTTGATAAACATGGTGTTGCTTTTATATCTGTTACGGAAAATTTTGACACATCTTCACCATCTGGAAGGCTTTTAAGAAATATTATGCTTACTTTTGCTCAGTTTGAACGAGAGATGACCGCCGAAAGAACAAGAGATAAGTTGTCCCAGAGGGCAGAAAAAGGGATGTGGAACGGTGGAATTGTGCCTTATGGATATAAAAATGTGGATAAAAAACTTGTTATTAATGAGAAAGAAGCAGAAGGCGTGCGAGAAATTTTTAATATATTCATTGAAACAAAGTCTTTAGCAGAAACCAGAAGGCGTATAAACCAAAAATATAAGACGAGAGCAGGTAAGAAATTCGGAAAAGGCTCTATTGATAATATCCTGAGAAACCCTATTTATTACGGAAAGATTTCTTATAAAGGCAATCTTTACGACGGTATACATAAACCAGTAATCCCAGAGGCAATGTTTTTGAAGACTCAAAGTTTAAGGAAAGTAAGAGTAAGACCGGAAACGAAGATCAATCATGCATATCTCTTAGGTGGTCTTTTAAGGTGTGCGGAGTGCGGTTCAATAATGACGCCAACCTATACCAAGAACTGGCAGAGGGATGGCAAGAGTCCAAGATTTACCTATTACTATCGTTGCACAAAGACCTATAAGCATGACTGGGGTAGTTGCAATATCAAATCAGTAAATGCAGACAAGGTTGAGAATTTTATCCTTAACAAACTTAAGGAAGTAAGTCAAGACGAAAAGGCTATAAATACTTTGGTTAGAAAGGTAAACAAAGAGGAAGAAGAAAGATTAACCCCTCTTAAGCAACAAGAAAAGAAATTATTAAAAGAGATTCAGCAAATAGAAAACAAAATCCGCAATCTCATCAATTTCCTTTCAGAGGGGGAGGGTAAAAAATTTCCTTCCATCAAAAAGGAATTAGAAAATCTGGAAAACAAGAAGAAGGTTTTAGAATTTGATTTAGAGGGGGTAAGGCTTGCCATTCAAAAAGAAGGTCAAGTTAAGTTTGAGGCAAAGATTGTTCTGGATACTCTAAAAGATTTTACAGAAAAGATTGACCAGATAGAGCCTGCTGACAGACCTCATCTTTTTCAATATCTTATCAAGTCAATTTCTTATGGGAAGGAGGAGATAGGGGTTGATATCTTCTACCTGCCAAAAGAATACATTTCAAAATTAAAGCGAGTTCGCCGAGCGGAAAAGGGCGAGGCGGACGAACATTCATTCGCCTCTTTTATGTGTTTGAAAAATCGTTCAAAATGGCTCCCCGGGCAGGACTCGGACCTGCGACCTAGTGGTTACACTTGACCCGAAATTACTTTCGGAAGTGGACTATATCTTTGCCATAGGCTTTCGCCCGTAGGCAGCGGGTGTATAGTCTCTGCGCATTTACCTCAGAATTTGAGGATTTAGCTCAGGGTTACCCAATTGCTGCTATGGGCTTCCCTGAATTAGCCCGCTTTTTCAACCACAGTTTCCTGTGGAAGCTGCCAAATTTGACAGCCACGCGCTCTACCAACTGAGCTACCGGGGAACGCTTGTCTAATTTCAAAGAGCAGCTTCTTTCTTCAGAAGCTCGTTCCAATTCTTGTTTATATATTCTTGAATTTCATCTAAGAGTGGGCGGTTTTCAGGTTTTAGTAAGTGGGAAAAACGGCCTTGAAGGCTTATCCAGTCAGAGATAGGCCGAATTGTTCTTGGCTTATAAGTGACCTTCCACTTTGTGCCATTTTCAACCTCATAAAGAGGCCAGAAGCAGGTTTCAACTGCTATCTTTGCCAATTCCATTGTATATTTTGTATCATGTCTCCAGCCTGGCGGACAGGGTGATATAACATTTATAAACGTTGGCCCATTTATTGCCATTGCCTTCTGAACCTTTGTCATAAAGTCATTCCAGTGGCTGGGCGAGGCCTGGGCAACGTAAGGAATCTTATGAGCAGCCATAATGCCTGTCAGGTCTTTAGGGTATTGCTGTTTGCCTTGAATAACCTTTCCTGCAGGCT
>JBBIOC010000088.1:0-2370 GCA_037443585.1 Candidatus Omnitrophota bacterium | reverse complement strand
CTGCGCCTCTTGGTGTAGCGGATGAGCGCTGTATTCCTGTATTATGGACCACAATCCCATCGGCAATAAAGTTATGTTCACCCTCAACTCTCAAATCTAACGTTGGTTCTTTGCCTACCAATTTTATATTCCTTACTTTCTCTGTTTCAAAAAATTCATTCCCTATCAAAAAGTTCTGATATTTATACTGGTTTGGATATTTTTCTACATTCCATTTTCTTCTATTGCTGAAACATACGTATCCATACTTTGCATCTTTTAAGAGTTTTCTAGTGCCGCACTTTGTCCCTTTTGTTTTAATCTGCCAGTGAATCTTTCCAACTCTCTTGCCCATAGTTTGCAACAAAAGTCTTAGACTTCTAAGCAAATCCTCGCTAGCAGAAACATAGCGATAACTATTTCCTATCTTATATCCATCTGAAAGCATCAGCCCTTCTATAAAAGCCTCTTTTTCCTTTATGGGCAGAGTAAATACCCAGCCAGGGATAGTTTTATTTTTTGCACCTATACCAATGCCTAAGCTTTTTATAAAATTACACAAATTAACAGAATTTGTATAAATATACACTTTGTCAGATATATTTAATTTGCTCCCAAAAATCTTTGAATGAATTGCTATAAGCTCATTTCTGCCGTGTTTATTTTCAGGAAGTGCAAACCCAAGCTCTCCTTTTTCTTCTCTTATCCATCCATCGCCTACATATAATCCCAAATATTTCATTAGGTCTAGGCTAGAAGTCTTAGGCAGTTTGATCTCATTTATGCGATTTACCTTATAATCTCCTTTCTTTACCTCTTTAAAATTAAAATTGAACTCTACTGATTTATAGAACCCATTCAAGCATTTTAGAACCACTACCTCATCGCCTATTTTGATTTCTTCTAATTTCTTCCAGATAAAATTATTTGATTTACCTCTACCATTTCTTTTTAAAACTAAAAATGGGTGATTTGATGTTGCCTTTATAGAATGATGCAAAGTGCTAAGTTCATAGACATCTTTTACTCCATTATCAAAAACACCTGTGCACTCTTTTAAAACCAGTTGATAAGATTTTTGGTCAAAGGCAAATATTTTATCTCCTGATTTTACTTCTGTTATTTTCTTAAGACCAGATTCTGTCATTATCAAAGATGAGGTGCTCAGGCAATTCATATAGGCTTCGTTATCGTAGCAGATATAGAGCATACGATGTCCCCGTTCCATTGCGCCTGAAATGGACTGAAGTCCTATGTCATAGGTTCCACCATCCCCACCAATTCCAATAAAGCGAATCTCCTGCGTAATCTTCCCCTGCCTCTTCAATGAGCGATATGCTGCCTCAATCCCGCTTATCGTTGCAGCAGAATTCTCAAAGGCATTGTGGATAAAGGAACATCTCCAGGAAGTAAAGGGATAAAGTGTTGTTGAGACCTCAAGGCATCCTGTCGCACAGGAAACTACCACAGGCGTCTCCTGCACCAAAAGCATCTGGCGCATAATTATAGGCGCGCCACAGCCAGCACACATCCTGTGCCCTGCTGTAAAAAGCTCACTCTTTTTTGAAAGTTCCTTTAATGATGGCATTATTCTTTTACCCCTAAATAGCTGACAAGCCTTTCAATCTTTCTGCTCTCTTTTATTCTTATCAAATCATTGCAAACGCTTTGCAAATTTTCAAGTGTTATGTCTCTTCCGCCAAGACCATAGATATAATTTACTATTGGTAGAGTCACTTTACTATAAAGTGCAGATTTTATATCTGTAAAGAGCGGGCCGCCTATGCCATCAAGGGCATCTGAACGGTCCAGCACAGCAATTGCCTTTAAATGTTGAACCTTTTCACAGATTTCCTTTCCCGGAAAGGGTCTGAAGAGGCGAACCTTTAGAAGCCCGACTTTTACGCCCTTTTTCCTATTCTCATCCACAACATATTTCAATGTGCCCATTGTTGAGCCAAGGCCCAAAACCCCTATCTCTGCATCCTCAAGTTTATAGCTTTCAGTAAACCCATATTCTTTGCCAAAAATTTTTCCAAATTCCTTGCCTACTTTTTCCACAACGTTTAAGGCATTTCTCATTGCCTCTGACTGCTGGCGTTTGAATTCAAATAGATTTTCAGGAAGCACAATCGCGCCCATACTAACAGGATGCTCTGTATTTAAAAGACTCGCCTCTGGCTTATACTCGCCAACAAAATCTCTTACAAGCCCATCTTCATAGACCTCTACATTTTCAAGGCCGTGGCTGATTACAAAGCCGTCCAAGTTTACCATACAGGGGAGAAGTGCATCCGGATGTTCTGCAATACGCACCGCTTGAATTGTATTCTCATATGCCTCCTGCGCATTCTCTGAAAAAACTTGAATCCAGCCAGAGTCTCTTGCGCC
>JBBIOC010000087.1:1758-6654 GCA_037443585.1 Candidatus Omnitrophota bacterium | reverse complement strand
TAAAGAAAAGAGATTCGATATAGCGATTATAAACGATGGGGATGCAGACAGGATTGCAGCAATGACTGGCAATGGACGATATATTAGCGCAGGACAGGTTATGGCGCTTCTGCTCCTTCATTTTATCGAGGACAAAAAATGGTCTGGGGGCGTGGTCAAGACAGTCTCTAATACTACCCTGATTGAACTGATTGCAAAAAAATATAATCTAAAGTTATATGAGACGCCAGTGGGCTTTAAGCACATATGTTCGCTTATGTTAAAAGAGGACATATTGATAGGCGGGGAAGAATCGGGTGGGATTGGTGTTAAAAATTATATACCTGAGCGGGATGGTATGCTATTAGGGATATTGCTGCTTGAGATGATGGGATGCAGAAACAAAACTATTGACAAAATAATAAAGGATGTAGAAAAAGAATACGGCAGGTTTTGCTATGACAGGATTGATATGGGTTATTCTGAAGAGAAGAGGGTCAAATTAATGGGTCTTTTAAAGACTAATCCACCCAAGAAACTGTTAGGTTCAAAGATTAAAGAGATAAAGACTTATGATGGGATAAAATTAATTGCAGAGGATAATAGCTGGCTTATATTGAGGCCGAGCGGGACAGAGCCTATCATAAGGATATACGCTGAGGCATCGACCGAAAAGAAGGTAAGGTCGTATCTGGAACTGGGAAAGAAGATAGCCTTGAGTGTTTAACAATGGATAAAAATTTTATCCGAAACTTTTGTATAATCGCCCACATTGACCACGGAAAATCTACATTAGCAGACAGACTCCTTCAGTTTACAGGCACAGTAGACAAGCGTGAATTCAGGGAACAGCTTTTAGATGATATGGAGCTTGAGCGTGAACGAGGAATTACAATAAAGGCGAGCGCTGTTCAATTGACCTATAATGCAAAAGACGGAAATAGTTATGAGCTAAATCTCATAGATACCCCTGGCCATGTAGATTTCAGTTATGAGGTCTCAAAGTCATTGGCTGCCTGTGAAGGCGCCTTACTGGTTGTGGATGCAGCACAGGGCGTTGAAGCACAGACAGTCGCAAACCTGGGTCAGGCCCTGGAGCGAGGATTGGTAATAATCCCTGTTATAAATAAGATAGACCTGCAAAATGCTGACCCACAACGCACCAGCTCAGAGATAAAGACTATCTTAAAATTGGATACTAATATTACATTAGCGAGTGCAAAAGAAGGCATAGGGACTGAAGAGATTTTAGAACGGCTAATTAACGAGATACCTCCGCCAGGAGGAAGCAATGAAAATCCTCTACAGGCATTAGTATTCGATTCGACTTATGATATATATAAGGGTGTGATAGTCTATGTGCGTTTGATGAATGGCAAGTTATATAATGGACAAAAGGTTCTATTCATAGCAACAGGAAGGACCTATGAAGTTATGGAGATAGGGGCCTTTAAGCCAAATATGGTTCAGAGGGAGAAATTAGAGTGTGGTGAGGTAGGATATATTACCTGTCAGATCAGAGAGGCAAAAGAGGTTATAAATGGAGATACTATAACAGATAGAGAATTGCCAGCTCAAAAACCATTGCCAGGATATAAAAAACTCAAACCAATGGTCTTCTGTGGTGTATATCCTGCAAACAGCAAAGATTTTGATGCATTGAGAACCGCGATAGAAAAATTGAAACTGAATGACGCCTCTTTTGTATATGAGGTTGAAAACTCCCCCTCTTTAGGTTTTGGTTTCAGGTGCGGTTTTTTAGGACTCCTTCATATGGAGATTGTTCAGGAGAGGCTGGAAAGGGAATATGATCTAAGCCTTGTTTTGACAACTCCAAGTGTAGTATATAAAATTAAGGACAAAAAAGGAAAGAGCTTTGAAGTAGACAACCCCACGAAATTGCCAGCTGTACAAGAAATCCAGCAGATGGAAGAGCCGTATATCAAGACATTTTTGATTATCCCCCGGGATGCATTAAGTAAATCAATAGAATTTTGTAAATCAAGGAGAGGCGTGTATATTGGCACACAATATCTCTCTGAAGGCAAGATAAAGCTCATATTTGAGCTTCCGCTCTCTGAAGTAATCGTAGACTTTTATGACAAGGTCAAGTCAATGACCAGAGGTTATGGCTCTTTTGACTATGAGATAAAGGGGTATGTCCCTGAAAAGCTTGTCAAATTAGATATCCTGATAAATGGTCAACCCTGCGATGCCCTTTCTTCTATAGTCCACAAAGATAGGGCGCAGTCTAAGGGCAGGGCATTGGTTGAAAAGCTGAAAGAATTAATCCCAAGGCAGTTATTTGAAGTAGTTATACAGGCGGCTATAGGCGGACAGATATTGGCGAGGGAGAGTGTGCGCCCTTTAGGAAAGAATGTAACTGCAAAATGTTATGGTGGTGATATAACTCGCAAGAGAAAGTTGTGGGAGAAACAGAAGACGGGAAAGAAACGGATGAAACAGTTTGGAAAGGTTCAGATACCGCAGGAGGCATTCTTAGCAGCCTTGAAGATTTAAAAACCATGTTCAACCTACGCGGTTGAACAGGTTAAGGTTACAATATATGAGTCCAAGATTTAAGGCTATAGTAAAAGAATATGTAGAGTCAATAGTTATTGCTCTTATCCTGGCATTGATAGTCCGTACCTTTGTGGTCCAGGCCTTCAAGATCCCCACCGGGTCTATGAGGCCTACATTGATAGAGGGAGACAGGATACTCGTTAACAAATTCATCTATTTTTTCACCTCCCCCAAACGTGGAGATGTTATAGTATTTAAATCGCCGGAAGACAGAAGAAAGGATTTTATAAAACGGCTGATAGGGTTGCCGAAAGAGACTGTCGAGATTTCAAACGGAGGTATTTTGATAAATGGAGAGCTTTTGAAAGAGGCCAAGTTTATTCAAGAGAGGTTTTATTATAATAGGGGTGAGTATGGTCAAGAAGGGAAGAAGATAGAGATACCTGAAGGCTTTTATTTTGTTTTAGGCGACAATAGCATCAGCAGCAGGGATTCAAGATACTGGGGTTTTCTTTCACAAAAGAGTGTAATAGGCAAGGCCTTTTTAATATACTGGCCAATAACGAGGATTAGGATTATAAAATAGTTGCAATTTTTTTAAAGTATGTTATAATATTTTTGGAGGTGGGAAGATGAAGAAGTTTGTTGTAACAACTATACTTTTGCTGTTTTCTGTTGCCATAATTGGGTGTGGAACTCCAACCCAGAAAGGCGCAGGGGTAGGAGCGCTTATTGGCGCAGGCACAGGTGCAATTATCGGTCATCAGTCAGGCCATGCTGCTGAAGGGGCTTTGATAGGTGGTGCAGCAGGTGCAGCAGGCGGTGCTTTGATTGGCGATACTATGGCTACCAAATTCTGTCCGACATGCGGGGCAGATTATACAGCAGATGTCCAGTATTGCCCAAAGGATGGCACAGAGCTAAAGTTTAAGCAGCAATAGTTTTGAGTTTAGGTTTTATAGTTTAAAAAGGGACGGTATTTTTAAAGGGCCGTCCCTTTTTTATTGACGGATTAACCTTATGATGTTAAAATAAATTTTATTATGGAAGAATATAAGATAAAATTTTATCCAGACGAAAAGAAAGTCTCAGTTGATAAAGGCACAGACCTTCTGACCGCAGGTATGAAGGCTGGGATACACATATATAATAGCTGTGGTGGGGAAGGTGTTTGCGGCCGTTGTAAAGTTATTATAAAAAAAGGGGAGATAAACACAGAGCCCAGTGGCAGGCTTACTGCTGAGGAACGCAAGCTCGGCTATGTGCTCGCCTGCAGGACTACACCCAAATCTGATTTAGAGGTAGAGGTTCCTGTTGAATCCCGGCTTGGGACCCTTGAGATATTAACTGAAGAAGCAAGGGCAGAGAGGCTCGCAGGTCTTTACACGCCAGCTGAAAAGATAGAAGAAGAACCGCAGAGGCCGGGAGAGATTATATTTACACATGGCCCGCTTTCTACAAAGATATATTTAGAGCTGTCGCCGCCAGACCTCGAGGACAATATAGGTGATATGGACAGGCTCTTCAGAGAGCTCAGAAGGAATCGAAATATCCCTATTATGCAGATGGGCCTTGCTAATATAAAGAGACTACCGAGGCTTCTTCGCGAAAGCAACTGGAAGGTTACATTTACTTTAGGCAATAGAAATCAGACCGCTGAGGTAGTTTTGATAGAGCCTGGAAACAGAGTGGATAGAAATTTTGGCATTGCCCTTGATATAGGGACTACTACAATAGTGGCATATTTGGTGAATCTAAATACCCAAGCTGTTTTAGGCGCGAAGGCGAGCTTCAACCCTCAGATAGATTTTGGCGAGGACGTAATCTCGCGGATTATATATGCACAGGAAGAAGGCGGGCTTGAAAGGCTTCACCACGTTGTAATTGACACAGTAAATGACCTTATTTATAGCCTTATAAAGGAAAATAAACTCACTCTCGATGATATAACTGCGGTTATGGCAGCAGGCAATTCTACAATGACACACCTGCTTTTAAAGATAGAGCCCACATTCATAAGAAAAGACCCTTATGTCCCTGCAGTAAATTTTATGCCTGTCATCAGGGCAGCTGAGTCAGGGATAAAGATAAATCCAAGAGGTCTCCTCTCCTGCCTCCCGTGTGTAAGTAGTTATGTAGGCGGCGATATTACAGCAGGCGTCCTTGCCTCTGGAATGGATACCTATAGAGGGCTGTCTCTTTTTATCGATATGGGCACAAATGGCGAGGTTGTCCTGGGAAATAAGGATTGGCTTGTGTGCTGTTCTACATCTGCAGGCCCTTGTTTTGAAGGAGGGGGCATAAAATTCGGAATCAGGGCAATGCACGGGGCTATTCAGAAGATTAGATTAGAGCAGGGTTCTGAAAAAGAAACCATTGAGACTATAGGCATTC
>JBBIOC010000087.1:863-1731 GCA_037443585.1 Candidatus Omnitrophota bacterium | reverse complement strand
CATATGCGGCTCGGGTATTGTAAGTGCTATAAGCGAGCTTTTAAAGGCAGGGATAATTAATAGACAGGGAAGGTTTAAAAAAGACTGGTTTGGCCGCGTAAGAGAACGAGAAGGGTATAAAGAATTCGTTCTGGTCAAGGCATCTGATTCAGAGATAAATCAGGACATAACAATTGATGAGATAGATATAAAGAATGTGGTCCATTCTAAGGGGGCAATCTTTACAGGGGCAGAAGTGCTCTTAAAAGAGACAGGATATACATTTAAAGACCTAGACCACATCTTTATAGCAGGGGGTCTTGGAACCTCGCTTGATATTGAATCAGCAATTCTAATAGGCCTTCTTCCTGATTTGCCAAAGAAGCGCTTCATATTTTTAGGGAATAGTTCAATTACAGGCGCGAAGATGTGCCTGTTATCAGCTGAGGCTATGGCTAAGGCAGAAAACCTTGCAAAGAAGATGACTTATATAGACTTGAGCACAAATCCAGACTTTATCAATAATTATACTGCTAGTTTATTTTTGCCACACACAAATATTGAGCTTTTCCCATCGATAAAGGGGATTCTATGAGTTACACAATTGCAATAGCAGGCAAGGGCGGTACAGGAAAGACCACAATAGCAGGCCTTTTGATAAATGCCTTAAAAAAGTTGGATGGCCCTATTTTAGCAGTAGACGCTGACCCAAACTCAAATCTAAATATTAGTCTAGGGCTCTCTTTTGACAAAACAATCGCAGACATTCGCGAAGAGACAAGAGACTCAAATCAGCCAGCAGGTATTTCAAAGACAGACCTGATAGCCCAGAGGCTGGAAGAGATTCTCGTCGAAGGCGAAGACGTGGATTTGCTTGTTATGGGCAGGC
>JBBIOC010000087.1:0-840 GCA_037443585.1 Candidatus Omnitrophota bacterium | reverse complement strand
CCAGAGGGCCCAGGCTGTTACTGCGCAGTGAATAATCTTTTGCGGATGTTTCTTTCGAAGATTTCAAAGAACTATAAGTTTGTAGTTGTAGATAATGAGGCAGGGATGGAGCACTTGAGCCGCAGGACAACCGATGATGTGGATATTTTATTTTTGGTATGCGAGAATACAAAGGTGAGTCTGAATGCTGCTATGCGCGCAAAGGAGATTGCCCAGAGGATAAAATTAAGGATTAAAAAGATCTATTTGATTATAAATAAGGTAAAGGAAGGGTTGTCAGATGAGTTTAAGAGGTCATTGATAGAAAGCGGCCTTGAGATAGCAGGCGAGATTCCTTTTGATGAGCAGATTTTAAAGAGAGGGGAATCAGAAGAGGCGATATTAGACCTAAATACAAATTCTAAAATAATGAATGAGATAAACAAGTTGCTAGAAAGGGTTGGGATATATTGTGGAGACCTTGATAGAAAAGTGGCGGGATAAGGTTGGAGAGGTTGTTATTGGCGCTACATCCGAAGAAGGTGGGACGCGAAAAAGAAAGATAAAGGTTGGAGGCGAGACAGGGATACCTTTTATTAAGGGAGAGGACAAAATGCCAAACCCTCCAGTTATTGCAATGGAGGTCTGGGATATCAAGCCAGAGGACTGGCCAGATATATTAAAGAAGGATATTGGAGAGGTGATAGGTAGTCCTGTAGATTGGGCAAAGAAATGCGAACAGGAGTTTGGAGCAGAAATAATCTGTTTAAGGCTTTTAAGCACCCACCCAGATTATCTGAATTCTTCGCCTAAGGAAGCAGGCAAGACATTGGAAAAGATTTTAAAGGCAGTCTCATTGCC
>JBBIOC010000086.1:0-6662 GCA_037443585.1 Candidatus Omnitrophota bacterium | reverse complement strand
GACCACTGAGGAGATGTATGTATAACTGTCTTCAACGTTGTAAACCAAGGAAATAACTTAGCAATATTCTTTTTCTCTTTTTCGTCACTTGGATTGAATATCGCAAATACATTATTTTCTTCTTTAATTCTATCTTTCAGTTCCTTAAACGAAACACTTTCTTTTTGTAGCTTTTCACATTCACCATTCCATAGTTCTAATATCATATCTTCCAAAAGAACCTTTATCTCACCTGCTTTATATGGGACTCCATCTATATACATTGGACTTCCTTCAATAATATTCTTCCATTCTTTCTGGCGAGTAATAACTTCAAAGGTATCTTTTGTAGGGGTAAAGATATTGCCTACGCCAAATCTATCGCCCACTACAAATCTCTTTTTACCAGACATTAGTCTAAACAGGAAGTTCTGTATCATCTGTTCAGGCTGCTGGACTGGAACCTTTTTCTCTTCATTTTCTGGATGAGGCGCATCTCTACCAATTAGATAAGTAGGTGCCTGGAGCCTTAAAAGATTTACTCTTTTGACAAGCTCTTCCTGGCTCATATCCTCAAGCACTTTGATATTATTTATATCAATATCTATAAGTTTTAAAAGTGCCTTTAAGGTAAAGTAATAGTTAGCAGGATTAAAGTATTTAAATTTAGTCTTATCTTTATAAGGAACATACTTGGTATCGTCTTCCGGTATACCTTTAAACTCAGGTTCTTCTCTAAAATCAAGGTCTTTAGTTTGAATGCTATCTTCTTTCTCATAAGTTGTCTCACAGGGTATGCCACCTGTGTCTTCTGGACGGGCAAGCGAGATTTGACCTACTGCATCAATATCTTCCTCTAACATAAGCCCTATGATATCTGCCTGGGGACGCTGACCGATATTATCAATATTGCCAACAGAAATTATCTCTACACCTTTTTTAACTAATCTTAAAAGTAGGTCTTTGCTTAAAAGTAGATGTACTATGTTCTGGCCGTGGCCTGGGGTTATATAGCTATGCTCACCATTATCAAATATTACAGGTTCTTTTGTCTTTGGATCCAGAGAATAAGTAACCTCATGACTAAAGAGGCTCATCTGACCTATCTTTTGAGAGTAGTCACGCTCTAAAGTCTCTCTTATAGGTCTATCGGTTATGAAGCTAGTAGAGATTATTATGGGCATATTAGAATCTAAACCAAAGTTAAGACCGAGCTTTGTATCTAAAAAGCTTAGATATTTTATATTGCCATCTGGCAGTCTTACCTTAAGTATCTTATAATTGGCCTTTCCTTTTGCAGTACCAAATCTTCTGGCAGCGCCTCCCACCATAATAAAACTTGCCACCTTGCCTCTACTTATAGCTTCAGTTCCTATGTTACGATAACGGATTCTCTCCTCTTCTGTAGGATTGGTCATACCTTCTTGTTCAGGGGTAGAGGTAAGGTTAATGAGTTTTTTGGGGTCTTTTATAGGCTCTATCTTTATAGCCTTACCTTTATCCTTTATTGGGGCTTGATTATAGTAAAGGTTATGTTCCGCGCCTAATTCATCTATGCCATACTGACCTATGCCATACTGACACATCAGAATATATTCTTTAATGGCTATGGCTAATTTTCTGTATTTATTATAGAATTTTATAGTTAGATATTTCTCTAAGAGAGTATTTGCAAGCTCATAGTCTTTTAGGTCTTCTTCAATTTCTGCAGTATATTTTTTAGGAAGGCTTCTTGAGCCAAGAATAGATATTTTGTTTAGAAGTTCTAATTGTTTATCTTCGGTAAGATTTTCTGGTAAACTTTGTTTTGAGAGCAGACTAAATTCATCACGGATTTTCTTTAAATAATCTTCAGAAGGTGGATTGGGTAGTAGGCCGGGTCCGAATTTGGCATTAGCGGCTACCACAATAACACCAGGTGCTCGTGGTTGCTGGCTATAGCCCAATATCTCTGTGATGGTTTTCCCAGAGAATTCTATCAACTCTATATTACCGAGCCAGTCGAGTTCTGATTTGCTCCTAAATATGTCTGAGAGATTAACAATTCTTTCCTCAGAGACGACCCTGTAGGTGCGGTTACCTATCTTAAGATATGGGATATTTTCATATTCAAGGTATTGGATAGTGAGAGTCTTACCTTGAGGTTCAGTAAGGGTTAATGTAGTGGCCTCTAATTTAAAAGTAACATCCGGAGAAACAAGATCTCCAAAGATTAATCTTATATTTCCAAGCTGAGATTCTCTTTTTCTCAGCTCTTCGTCAAGGCCTAATAATTTTCTAAGCAAAGGATTCTGTATAGCTTCTTCAGGGCTTGTAACTTTTATTAGCCTCTCTTTTAAGTTTTCAATTATTCCAAATACATCAGCATCTTTTGTTCTATCAATTTCTCTTAATCCCTCATCTAAATAATCGACAACTTTATCTTTTAAAATTGCTAATTCATTTGTTAAAGTTGTGTCTATAATATAATCAGCCTTAGTAATTGTAGGTGTTATAAGTTCATTTTCTGCCTTTTTGACAAGCGCCCACTGTCTCAAAATTCTAGATATCTTTTCTTTTCTGACCCTATAATCCCTGATAATGCGCCTTGCTAATCTAACTTCCTGCTCGGCTGTCATAAATATCTTTAAAACATCTTCAACCTCTGATACTTACTCTATCATCTTAGGATTCAAAGCATAAATCCCTTGTATAACAATGAAATTTCCTTTTCCTAACTGAACCTCCCGAGCTTTCTCGGGAATTCTCTTAGACGTCTCGAAATCATAGTAGGGCACTTCAACTATTTCGCCAGATAATAATTTCTTTATACACTCTATAAGCAAATCCCAGTCATATGCAAGAGGGGAATCCCAATCTATTTTACCATCTGAAGTTTTAACTCTTTCTACTCTGGGATCATCAATATCAAGGTAATAATTATCCATATCTAAATCAATTCCCCTATCTCCAGACTTCTTTATTAACTCGCCTGCCATTTCAGTCTTTCCTGAACAGGATGGCCCTGCAATAAGCACCAGACCTTTCTTAGAAAAGTTTACAATTTTATTTAAAAGACTGTTGACCAACTCTTCAGAATATCTATGATACCTCGCACTAATTTCATGTGCTTTATAAATCTCTTCTATCTTAACAGGACCGGTCTCAATAGTAGCTTTATACAACTGTTCAAACAAGCCACCTTTTTTGGTAGGGTCTTCTTCTATAGACTGTCTTACTCGGATAAGTTTATTATCTTTTACTACATCGGCAACAATCTGGCGGGGGCTGATAATTAAAGTCTCGCCTTCTGGTGGTGAGCGAATCGACCAGACAAGACTATCTCCTTCACAAATAAGGTTATCTATATAGGAATTCACTATTATACTTCCACCTGATTTTATATGTCCTTTGGATACAGAAGACCCTATAAACAGTGCTCTGGCACCCTCTTCTACCTGTATCTTGCCTTCTTTAAGAGCCTTCTTTATATCAGGAGAGGCAATACAAATAATATTGGGTGCAAGCATCTCTTCCTCAGTGATACCAAGTAGTCTTCTTAAAATCCTACCTTCCTTTGTATCCTCAAATCCTTCCATATATACACGATGCAGTTCAGGATTCTTTCCTGTATCTATGAAGATAGAATCTTTGCCTCCATCTATGTATCCTATAAAACCTCCTAAGTCTTTTTGTAATTTCTGGGCAAGTTCATATATCCAAGAGTATTTCTCACGGGCTTCTTCTATAGACTCTTCTTTCTTCTTCTTTATCTGGAGCCATTCATCAAGCCTTCTGCCTATTGTCTGTAATACATCTACAGAAAAATCAAGACTCCTACCTATATGAGCTTTATATAAACTAACTGCTTTTTCTGCACCTTCTATAGTGTAGCGGTGGTTCCACCAATTGATGTTGGTATAGCCTCTTTCTATTAGTCGTTTTAAAGTTGGCCAATCTTTTGGTTTTTCTAGCATCTCGGCTATATGAAATTCCTCATCCGGCCATATCTGGCCCAATGTCGAGACCTCATATAAAGTGGGAGCAAGTTCTGCAGCAGACTTCTGACCAAATGGGTCATCAGGTACTCTTTTATCAGGATTAAATAAAGCATGAATTCTCTTTCCAAGCTCTTCATCAGTCAAGTCAGATACAATTTTGCCTTCTTTCAATCCTATGATTAGACCTAAAGATTTTAGTTCTTCTACGGCCTTAGCAATATCACGGCTGTTACCAAAAACTTCTAATGGGAGACCCTCGCCTCTAACTTGGCTTGATATAGCCCATAGTTGGTCACTACTACCTACAGTAATAGTGCCTTCAGGTGTATCATAAAGTAACTGGTGATACTGCCGTATAGATTGAAGGACATTATACAAAACTGCTTCAACTGCTTCCCCTTTGAGCGACCCAGGAACTTCCATCAGGCCTTTATTTCCTTTAGTAGCAGCAGTGATTGGATAATTACGTGAGCCTGAGCCTGCAGTATGAATGATAAGATAGCGACCTCTTTTGTCTAAGTCTTCTCTCTTTAAGAGATAATCTATAACTTGAATAGTGCCGTCATGATTATAAATCCTGGTATTTCCATTCCTTGATACGACCTCAATTCTGTCAACAGGGAATGGATAACCTTTATTCTTTAAGGTATTCAACTTTCTTTCAAGGTATTCTTTCATACCATCATCTACAACAGTAATTATAATTCTGTCAAAGGAATGACCTTGTTGTAGGGCTTGGTTCATGCAGTCTATGTAGTAGTCTGTTCCAAATTTGGCAACAGCCTTGCTTTTAAGTTTTAGCCTTTCTAATCTCTGTGATATTCTTATTTTAGATATTTCATTTCTTATCTTGGTCTTTATTAAGTCCATCATATACAAATCTTTACTTATAGAGCGCCTATGCTGTTTAGCTTGTAAATATCTTAATTTTGCTTCATTTAGTTCTGTTTCAATATGTATTATTTCCAATCTAAGATTATCTATTTCAGCAACCAATTTTTCTATAATATTTGGATTTTGTTCTATCTTGCGTTGACTAATCTTAACCTTTCTCTCAGTCTTCTTTTCTTTTAAATTTAGTTTTAATTGAGCCATTCTATTTAGGTTTTCTATTTCTTCATTCTCTATAAATTCTTTCTTTGACTCTAATTTTGAAATCTCTATATCTATCTGTTCTAACAATATCCTTAATGCAGCTATTTTCTGTTCTGGATTAAAGCTACTTATTTCTTCAAGATAGTCATCGATTAGCTCTTCGTTCAATCCTGATATTTCATAACCAGAACCTACACCCATTATAGCCTCAACAAAAAGCTCAAATTCTTCTTTTGTTAAAGCATTTTGCATTGCGAGCGCTTGGAAATACCATTCTCTGACCTTTGATGGAAACTTTTCCCATTGGTCAGGTTTTTCTCCGATAGGGCTATAGCGATTAATCCATCCTTCAATGACAGTCTTTAGTTGGGGCCTTGCATCTTTAAGGAGGGTGGCAAGGTAGGCTCGAGTCCATAATAATTTTATTGCAGGCGAACCATGGTCAATGTTTAATTCTTTTACTGATTCTACAAAAATATTTGCAAAAGCCTGTCGTCTTTCATACATAGCAACTTCTTTGTGCTCGTCTAACCATCCTTTAAATCTTTCTTCTATTTCAATTAAAATCTCGTCTGGGCCCCTTGGACCTGTTAAAGGTTTTGTTGGTTCTGGCTCAACTGGCCTAATAGTGCTAACTTCCTTTACTTCTCTACCTCTCGTTCTTATTATTCTTTCTTCTGCATAGCTTCTGAGCTTCCGTTGTAATTTCTCATAGCGCTTCTGTTCTATCTTGCCTGTAGATTTCTTCTCTATAGCCCGTGGGGCTTCATATTTTTCTAAGAGGGTCTCGAGGAAAGGACGATGTTGAGGCTCTGAGAGTTTTATAAAGGAGGCTTTGGTGAGATATATAAATTTACCTTTATTTCTTTGGGTTCCTGCATGGGCAAATATCCATTCTCCTGTCTTATCATCATAATATAGAAATAGCTCATGCAGGCCATCCGGAGATGAGCGGGTATCTTCTATTAAGATGAGATTTATATCTTTGGGTAGGATTATATCTAAATCTATTAGGTTCTGTTTTAACTTTTCACTAAACTTGATACCCTCTTGAGGCTCTCCCCAGATTTGGGTCTGTTTAATCTTGCCAGATCTTATATCTTCTAAAGATAAGTGCTTTCTTAAAAGCTCGTGGCTTTCTTCATCAGTTAGGCCAGGTGAAGAGAGGTAAGGATTAGTGCCATCTTCTATAGAAGGCATCTTAAATAACTCATGGACCCAGTCATAGGGTTGTGCTTGAGTGGTTTCTTCTCCCTTGGCCTCACCACTTCTAAATATAAGCTCATAGTCTGTATAGTCTATATCTTCTTTTTCTTGATATTCTAAGAAGCCGTAGGTATCAGCATCTTGACCTTCATCTAAGTCAAGGGAGCTTACTCTTATATATGGGATAAACTTAAAGCCCCTTTGGGCTATGAGATGCTCTTTTAGAGCAGTAAAGGCATTTTTACCAAGCTTTCTTATTAGAAGCTCTGTTATTATACCTTTTATATCAGCTTCTCTGTTTCTACTACTAAAGAGGTCTTTATCTAAGAGCCTTGCCATCTCTTTATCAAGGGCTTCTTCAGATAGAGGCAATATCATCTTAAGTAAATCCCTTAAGGTTCT
>JBBIOC010000085.1:0-6723 GCA_037443585.1 Candidatus Omnitrophota bacterium | reverse complement strand
GTGCCAGTTTTTCTGCAAAATCTTCAGAGACCTTTCCTTTATAATAAGTAAGAATCCATTCCTTCATTGCCTCTCTAATTCCAACCATATCATTCAAAATATTTCTTGCATTTGCCTGATATTTGAAAGCCCAGTCAACAACTCGTTTCTCAACTTTCTTATCTTTAAATTCTGAGGCCAAGGTTCCATCTGGGTTTTGCTTTAACATAGCTTCATTGTCTTTACCTTTCTCAATTAACCTCCCAAGAATCTTAAAAGCTTCTTTGTATTCTCCTCTATCCCACAGGTCTTTTAGCTCTTCTATCTGCTCTCTGCTTTCTATCACTAAGATACCCTCATTTATCATATCCATAAGCAATTCTTTATACCCACCTGCTAATTCGCCATAACTTGAGTCAGCTTTGAGATAATCAAGTAGTGTAACATTATTTACTTTTGTGAGTAAATCTTTTGCAGTGCCACCAAATGGTTCATCAGCCTTAGGTATAAGTATCAATGTGCTTGGCATTAGAAGCGGTGGTGCTGTGGGCAGCATCTTCCTATATTTAAGATACCACAGCGCCCTTTGTTTTATAAATTCAGGTAAATCACTCTCTTTTAATCTCTCTTCTACAACTTCAATAAGTTCTTTATCTGTCTCTTCACCTGTAATCTTAAATGCATTCCAGCCATGTATAAAGTATGCGGAAGAAAAGCGTGAAAGAATTATAAATAATATCAGTCCTGGTATGCCCAAGGCTCCCTTTAATAAAATTCCTAAGTCATGACTTAAAAATGCTGTGCCAAAATATTCAACCAGTAAGCCAATAAGTAGAGCATTCCAGGCTACAAAGAATATCATCTCCATAGCCCATATCCATTTGGTCCGCCTCACCTCAATAGTATCAACCCCTTTGGATAGCCAGAATCCAGCAAAATCCTTGAAGAAGTTTCTGCCTGAGAGGGCATTTATAACTACTGTTATCCCAAGTAAAACTAACAATCCTATTCCTATTACTATAGGTACTCCCAGAGTCCCATACCACAGCCAGGTAAGCATAGCACCCATAATACCTGCTAACATAATATGAGGTATAAACTGAGTCCCGTAGAAGCTGAATAGATTCATCTTCTTTTCTACTAATTTCTTACTTTCTTTCAAGAAATCTGTAAAGTCTGGTTCTACCCTCTTTCCTTCTTTAATCCTTTCATTTATCCCAGCAAAATATCTGTCAATAGCTTCATCTGAGAAGAAGGCTGTTCGAGCCTTTTTGCCTAATTTATATATTTCTATTATTTCATTCCTATAATCAGACAAACCTAAATCCTTTATTTTTTGTTCTAAATATTCTTGATACGCAGATGAGAAAAGATTCTTAATCTTTGGAGGTCTATTCAAACCTTGATATAATTTCATTAACTGATCACCAAACTTTTGCCATTCACTTATAAGTATATCAATAGTTTCTATGCTCTCTTCATTCTTTAATCTGCCAAATAGATATTCTTTAAAGTGTCTCTCTGCCTGGATATCCCTCTCTACTTTTCCAGATTGACGGGAGGTCATATCTGTGATTATCTGCATATAGGTCATATCTTTTATTTTTTCTTGGGTGGGTTCTTTTCTATCATTATTAATAATATAATCCTGAATCTGGGTTAAAACTGCTACCTTTGTCTTTTTGATATCCTTTATAAATCTATCTGAATTATCTAAGCCCACTTTTTTAAATACATTCTCTATAATATTTGTATATTCACCTGAACCCCTTTTAATTTCCTCAAAGACCACCATTACTTCATCTTCCAAGCGTTTCTGATAGGTTTTATCCATCCCCTTGCTGATTCTTTCAGCCTCTTTTTTCTTCCCTTCCTTCCCTATCCTTCTTATTGGAATCTTCCATATGGACAATAAAGTAATGAATACAATTCCAGCTAAGACAAGCATCTTTACCCATAGGTTTTGCCAGGCTACAAAGACAAAGTTAGGTTCTTTATGTGGCCTTAACTCAATTTCCTTTATTGCCTCTGCTTCCTTGGCTTTTATTGCATCCCTAAATTCCTCTCCTCCATAAGGCAGGTCTGGATTGAAGCCTAATTCTGTCATTAGCCAGGTAACTGTCGAGATAATAGAATACTCATAATTCTTACCTTCAGGAGAAACTACCTTCTGCTCTGGCGAGCCGTGTCCAGGTGGAATTCCTGTTATAGAAATCTTACCCTCTCCATCAACAGTAATTGCGTAAGGAAGCTTGCCTTTGCCAAAGAAGTTTTCGATATCCTCCTGCGCTCTTGAGAAATATTCAGCCACATTTCTACAGAAATATTCTGAGAGTGTATAATAACGCGCCTTTACTTCATTATTATCGGGATACTTACTAAACTCATCTTCAGCCTTTACTAACTCCTCCCAGAGTTTTCTATTTTCAAGATTCGTGACATCTGGTCTTTGGATATTCTCTGGTAACTTTGCTAATTCTGACTGAGCTAATCTCTGGAGTTCGCGTGCAGCCCAGATTAAATAATTTGTCTGCTCTAGAAATATTGCATCGCCGCCAGTATCCCGTGGTATAGATGTAATGAAATCTGAACCAAGGAAGCCTTCTTCAACTTTTTTATCTCCAAATTTTCCACCCTTTAATCTAACAGTAAAATAGCTTAAGCCTGCCCTCATTATCTGGAAAGGATTAAGTTTGGCTTCTTTTACAAAATCCAGACTGGAAGAGATGAGCCAATAGAAAGAATCAGAAGCCCAGTGGCCATCACTTATAAGATAACCCTCCCCATCTACAACTCTTCTAACAATGCCTCGTCTTATAAGGTAAGGTCTTTCTTTGCTTGACATATTTTCCAATAAAAATTCCTTTAATTTACGTTCTTTCTCATTAAATCCTTCCTGGGCCTCTTTATTTAAACCTTCCCATATCTCAGGCTGGCGCAAGAAATTAAATGCTTCAAGACCGTCTATATTCTCCTCAACTGAATAGGCACGCACTACATCTTCTTTTTTAAGCATATCTAAACCAACTACAAGGCCGCCATTTTCATCCTGAAATCTATTAAATGTCTTGCTGATAAGTTCAATGGCAAAAGAGGCATAGGAATAATCATTTGTCAAAAGCGAATAATTTAGTATATACGAAGCTAATTTTAAGTTGTCACCTACCCTTACAACGTTCTTTGACATTGGTTCTCCAGAATGAACATTATATGAGCGATAGAGTAAACCGGAATTGCCATCCTTTTTGGCCTTGATTAAGAAATCAAAGATTTCCTTTGCATATTCTTTATATTTCTCATTTCCAGAAGCCTTATAAGCAGCTGTATAGTAAAGCCCTAAATTCCCTAAATCAAATATGTCTGCCCTCATAGGCTCGGTGGATGTTATATGGCTTGGAGGAACATTCTTGCCTTTATTTAATTTATGGAGAGCCTCAATTATTGGCTCGTGTTCCTTTATAATCTGGAATAAATAAGCATTGTTAAGTGCCTTTGCAAAAATATAGTCTTCTTCTTCTTTATAACCAGGTATGTTTACAATCGACTCCTCAAGGTATTGATGCGCTGAAGTAAATTGCTCTAAAATCTCACGCACTTCTTTACTAATTTCCAATTTAGTAGGCAAAACTGCCATCTCTTCTTTTGGCCCTTCTTTCCAGAATTCACCTGTTAAAGGCCTCACCTCGCCTATTGCATATATATTATTATAAATACGGTTGTAGAAAATGGAGCGAAGACCTGGTCTAAATTTTTTAAGGACGGTTAAGTCACCTATCTTTCTTGAAGCAATATCTTCTGCCTTAATCTGCTGTCTATAAATCTTCTCTTGGACAGGATACATTGTGGCAGGGTCAATCCTATAGATATATAGGTCTGCACCAATCTCTTTAAGTATATATACTGTAGGTGATGTGCCAGAATAATGGTCTACCATTAATATTGGCTTTCTGCCTGATGAGTCATAATATTGGCGGATAACACCTGTGCGTGTATAACCTCTCTCCTCCCAGGTGTATTCATAGCGCTCTACAAAGAGTGTGCCATCCAATGTGTAACCACGCAGTATCTCTTCACCATCTATCCTTTCTTTAATCCAGGTCATACCGCGGCTATCTGTAATAAATGGCAATATGGCTGGGTTTGAGACCAATGTTTTCCCAATAATTTCTCTTAAATTTTTACGCTCTCCTTTTAAGGAGATTACAAAGGGTTTACTGATTTCTTCTACTTTTGCATCCTTAAATAACTGAATATCGCTGACATAGATGCTTCCGCTTGATGCATTGCGCAGTTTATATTCAAACTCAATTTTGTTGATCTTCTTAGGCTCTATTCCTGAGTCTTCTAAATCTTTAAGCGAAATCACTGCCTTCAGGTTTTTCTCCAAGTCATCAAATCCAACCATTGCTGCAGCTGACCTTGTAGGACTCTTGTCGTTCGGTAAATAAATGCTCTTTCTGGGCTGCCAATATGTTGGTCGCACAATTTTTACCTCAGATTTATTAAATGTAAGGAAGTTCCAGAATCTTTCTAAGAGATTAGGTTTCTTCTCAAGCACATCCTTTTCAATCTCTGCAGAATTTCCATCTGAGTCTGTAACCCTGATTTTATAGTTAAAATCTCCTTTGGGCAATTTAGGCTCAGCTATATGGAAGACCATAAAGTCATAGTTGGAAAGGTCAATAGATTTTAAGCCAGCTGGTAAATCATAGCTAACCTTTCCAGAGTTCTTTAATTTAACAAATTCTGTAGGCGTATCTTTTGTAGGTATGTAATATGAAACAGCCCGCGCTCCTTGATTACCCTCCTTTGTCTTTCTATTTTGCACCTCTACTGCAATATCGCCATCCTGGTCCACCCACTGTTCGCTAGTATAAATTTCAGTATAATCCCTGATAGCTTGTTCAGATTTCTTTATTAAATTAGTTAATGCGGTAGTAATCTGCTTATTATCATAAGCATTCAAAAGTTCCTGTAAAGGCATCTTAAGATGTGATGTGTCAATTTTCTTGGTCTGGATTTCAGTTCTATACTTTTCTATTCGCTTTTGTGCATTAACATCGTTTGTTTTGTCTTCATCAACTAAATCCCTTAATGCTATCAGCACCTGAGCAATTGGGTCCTGGCTATATTCAACAACCTCTTTTACAAGATAGAACCTTGCAGGTAGGCTTGCTAGATATGGGTTAAACATTTTCCCATGCTTGAAGGTCTTAGAATCCATTATAACTGCATCAGAGTCAGACCTTTCACCATTTGTCATTGCATAGGTTCTGCTCTGTTTTTCATTTCTAAATTCATCGCTAAATTTTTCAGTCCATAATTTCTTCTTCAAATCAATCCGTAAAACCTCAACCCCATTTCGATAGTGAACTTCAAGATTTTCTTTGACCATACTTCTAATACGTTCGTCTTGCCATAGGCGTTTTCTACTAATAGACTCAAAGAAGGTAAAATCTCTTTCGCTCTTTGGAGAATATCTAATCGTCTCTTCAGTATGCCAGGTCTTTGGTTCTATTAATCCATTAATAGTATTTAGATAGCGAGTCAATGTTTTTGCTGGAAGCTCTTTATTATATCTATCATAATCTATTGCTAATCTATAATGCCAGAACGGACCCTTATCAAAATCTATATAAATTGGCGCTTCTGTGGGTCGAGTAAAATCAAATGTCCAGGTCTCTATTCGTTGGCCGTCTCTTTTGCCTATAGGGATATATTGATATTGAATTGACTTTCCTCTAAATTCTGATTTTATTTGATTTCCATCTTTAAAGTTATTGGAGATTTTCAAAATAGAGAAGTCTTCTAACTTATTATTAACCATAACAAACTCGTCTGCCTTTAATAATACACCGTCATCAGTATATGAATTTACAATGATATGCCATGTGCCTAAGTCATTAAACATGCTAAACATCGGATGGCCATGAGGCTGGGATGGGTCGATGATTCTTATTGAGCTTACATACTTATCTGAGCTTGGGCCATCGCTTGTACTAAAGTCCTGTGCCTCATAGGCAATATATGCAGGTGCTTCTTTTACGCCCTTTACTAATAGAGCCTCTTTAGTCAGGCCAGGAATAACCGAGGCAATCTGAGAGAGGCTTCCTATACCTTTAATATAAGACTTGCTGAAAGGCCTATCCTCACCTATTACCCTTGATTCAGTTGCAACAGCAACGCCAAATCTATTCCTTCTAAATGTAGTCAGCCGGGTAACATCCTGCTCTTTACCTTCCCTATCCTTTGCCTTGAATGTAACCTTCTCAAAGACTGGATCGTCGAAGAAGCGGGTAGGCATCAAATAGTAACGAATCCTTTCAGCACCAGTTATCTTATCTTTTTCGCGATAGCCTCTTAACCAATTTGCCCTAGAAGCTCCTGTTAAATTTATTTCATGATTATTAGCACCGATTTCTGATAAAAGATGTGAACCCCTTGGATGTTTTGCATCTTCAAGTAAATCTGCCTCTCTAATAAGTATCCTTGTCCCTCTAATATACGTCTCAGCTCTAACCATAATCCCATCTCTATATGTAAATTCTGTATCAAATATACCGCTCTGCATCTTCATAAGCCAACCTAATTGATTAAATGTATCTGTTTCTTTTCTGATAATCTTTCCATCAGCGCCAAAGATATCTACATCAAATTTATATAGAATCTGATTCGCCCCAACTATAGTCTTATCTATTAACTTACCTCTTCTTGCAATAAATTCCTTTCCTTTTTCTATATATG
>JBBIOC010000084.1:0-6739 GCA_037443585.1 Candidatus Omnitrophota bacterium | reverse complement strand
ATTATGAATATGTTTTCTGGTGGGGCGATAGGCAGGCTTACAATATTCGCCCTCGGCATAATGCCTTACGTATCCAGTTCAATAATATTACAGCTATTATGTACTGTCATTCCTTTTTTAGAAAAGATGACAAAAGAAGGCGAGGCAGGCAGGCGAAAATTATTGCAATATACACGGTATGGCACTGTGCTTTTGGCAATAGTCCAGTCGTTTTTTATAAGCCTCTGGCTTGAAAACCCTACTCGTTTTCAGGGTTTAAAAATAGTAGATTATCCAGGTTGGCCTTTTAGAATACTTACAGTCATTACCCTTACTACAGGGACTGCTTTTATTATGTGGCTCGGCGAGCAGATTCAGGAATACGGCATCGGCAACGGGATATCCCTGATAATCACAGCAGGGATAGTATCGAGGATTCCAACCGCCTTATATCAGCTATTTTCAATAAGCTCCCTTTTTTCTCCGAAGCAGGGGCAGATAGGGTTTGGTAAATTGATTCTATTGGTGGCTATGGGCATAGTAGTTATAATAGCTGTAATTCTAATCACGCAGGGACAGAGAAAGATACCTGTTCAATATGCTAAAAGGATAATCGGGAGAAAGGTCTATGGCGGGCAAAGCACCTACATACCACTGCGGGTAAATCAGGCAGGCGTAATACCTATAATCTTTGCCCAGTCCATAATCTTATTCCCTGCAACCCTAGCAAGCTTTATACCTTTTTCAGGGCTGCAGAATTTTGCCAATTCGCTGATGCGTGGTCAGCTGCTTTACACAATACTATATAGCCTTTTGATAATATTCTTCTCATATTTTTATACTGCCATAACCTTTAACCCACTGGATGTTTCAGAGAATATGAAAAAATATGGCGGATTTGTTCCGGGGGTGAGGCCTGGCCGCTCCACAGCAGAATATTTCGACTTTATTATGACTCGTATAACTTTGCCTGGCGCTATATTCTTGGCTATAATTGCGGTTTTTCCAGATATGATTGGCGCATGGTTAAAGATTCCATATCTTGTAGCAAGTTTTTTTGGCGGCACAGGTCTTCTAATTGTAGTCGGTGTTATGCTCGATACAATGAAACAGATCGAATCACAGCTCTTGATGAGGCATTATGAGGGGTTTATGAAACGTGGAAGATTGCGCGGGAGAAGATAGTTTAACACAAACAATTTAACAATATAACAATAAAACAATTAAACTAGATTAAGACTGCTAAATTGTTAAATTGCTAAATTGTTAATATGTAGAAAGTAAATATGCGACTGATATTACTAGGTCCCCCAGGTGCAGGCAAGGGAACACAGGCAAATATGCTTTCAGAAAGGTTTGGCTTAATACACATATCTTCAGGTGACATATTGAGGGATAATGTGAAAAAGGGAACGAAGGTCGGTCTGGCTGCTCAAGATTTTATGAAAAAGGGTGAGCTTGTGCCTGACGAAGTCGTTATTGAGATGATACTCGAAAGGATAAAGGCTATCAAAGATAAGTCAGGTTTTATCTTAGACGGATTCCCGAGGACCCTGAACCAGGCAAAAGAACTCGATTATGCATTACAAGAGATAGATCAATCAATTGATATTGTGCTATATCTAAAAACTTCCTTAAATGTCATTCTAAAAAGACTAACAGGGAGGAGGATTTGTAAGGTATGCGGGGCAAACTATCATATTATTAATATGCCTCCCAAAAAAGAAGGCCTATGTGATAAATGCAGAGGAGCTTTATATCAAAGAGAGGATGACAAAGAAGAGACTATATCTAAGAGGCTTGAGGTTTACAATAAACAGACAGAGGGATTGATTGAATATTATAACGAAAAGGGGGTGCTAAAGAACGTCTCAGGCGACCTGGAAGCCCAGAAGACATTCTTGCTACTTGTGGATATATTAAATGATAAAGTCAATTTAAGAACTCATTCTTTGAGGCACAGATTAGCACAGATTAAAAGATACAAGATTAGCACAGATTAAAATCTGTGATCATCTGTTTCTTCTAATCTGTGCCCATCTGTGCTTTAAAATGATAGAGTTAAAGTCAGCTAATGAGATAGTTCTTATAAAGGCAGCCGGGGAGATTGTTAGGTATGTTCTGCAACAGCTTGAAGGGACAATAAAGCCAGGTATAAGGACAATAGAGCTTGACAGGGTTGCTGAAGAGAAAATAAGGTTAAAAGGAGGCAGGCCCGCATTTAAAGGATACAAAGGTTTTCCGGGAAATATTTGCACCTCAATAAATGAGGAGGTGATTCACGGGATACCTGGAGAGAGGCTGTTAAAGGCAGGTGATATAATAAGTATAGATGTTGGCGTAGAGTTTCAGGGTTACTTTGCAGATAGCGCAGCAACATTTGCCGTCGGAAAAATCAGCGACAGGGCGCAAAGATTGATGGATGTAACTAAAAAGGCTTTATATATCGGGATAGAAAAGTCGGGCTGTGAAAATAGGGTCTCTGATATATCTGCTGCAATTCAGGGCTTTGTTGAGGCAAATCACTACTCTGTAGTAAGGGAATTCGTAGGACATGGGATAGGCAGGAAGATGCACGAGGACCCAGCAGTTCCAAATTTTGGAAGACCTCATACTGGCCATAGGTTGAGACCCGGGATGGTAATCGCAATTGAGCCGATGGTAAATGAAGGCAATTTTGAGATTGAACTCCTTCCAGATAATTGGACTGCAGTAACAAAAGACAGGTCCCTCTCTGCACACTTTGAACACACTGTCTATATTACTGAGAAGGGGCCGGAGATACTGACGTAAGATAACGGAGGTTACTTAATGTTACGGAAGGTTTCGGAAAGTTACAGAAGGTTACAAGAAATAGCAGCTCTATATGTTTTAAAGCAACCTTATGTAACCTTAAGTAACATTCCGAAACCTTAAGTAACCTCCGTGATATTTTACTGGAGAAAATAACGATGCCAAAAGAGGATGTTATTGAAGTCGAAGGTATTATAAAGGAGTCTTTGCCAAATGCAATGTTCAGAGTGGAATTGGAAAATGGTCATCGGGTTCTGGCGCATGTCTCAGGCAAGATGCGGATGAATTTTATCAGGATATTGCCAGGGGATAAAGTGAAGCTGGAGCTCTCACCTTATGACTTGACGAGGGGAAGGATTATATATAGGAGCAAATGAAAGTAAAGCCATCCATTAAAAGAATCTGCGATAAATGCAAGTTTGTGAAGCGGAAAGGCATCTTGATGGTTATTTGCATTAATCCTAAGCATAAACAGAGGCAGGGATAGGGAGAAAAAATGGCTAGAATAGCAGGGATTGATTTACCAAAAGAAAAACGTATTGAGATAGCATTGACCTACTTATATGGAATCGGAAGGTCTCTTTCAAACAGGATATTGAAGTCCGCAGGGGTAAATCCTGACACAAGGGCAAAAAATCTGACAGAGGAAGAAGTTTCCAGGATTGCCACAATATTACAGAGAGAATATAAAGTAGAAGGTGATTTGCGAAGAGAGGTAAGTCAGAATATTAAAAGGTTGATAGATATCGGATCATATAGAGGTTTAAGACATAGAAGAGGTCTGCCTGTAAGGGGGCAGAGGACAAGGACTAATGCGCGGACTAGAAAAGGACCAAGAAAGACCGTTGGAGTATTGCGTAAGAAGGCTGAAAAAGTGATGAAGCCGGCAGAGGAGAAGAAGTAAGTGAGGACGCGACTTATGGAGTCCAAAGGACGACATAAGTCGCTGTCCGAACTTACCCAGCACTTATTTTGTTACCTGAAGCTAAACATATAACAAAAAAGTTAAATGCACTACTTTTTAGAATTGGTGGCAAAATAAGTGCTGGGTCAAATTCGTCCCGAACAGCCTTTACTCTACAATATGGCTGTTCGGGACTCATTTGAGGAGAAAAAAATGGCTGAGGAGAAAAAGGTTGAAGAGAAGAAGGTTGAAGAGAAAAAAGCTGAAGAAAAAAGGGTAAAACCTCGTAAGAAGGTTTTAAAGGGCGTAACAAGCGGGATTGCCCATATACTTGCCACATTCAATAATACTATTATAACAATCACAGACAAGCAAGGCAATACTATCGTGTGGTCAAGCTGCGGCTCAGTAGGATTTAGCGGTTCAAAGAAGTCCACCCCTTTTGCTGCACAGATTGCAGCTCAATCAGCAGCTAAGAAGGCCTTGGAGCAGGGTATGAAAGAGGTAGAGGTGTATGTAAATGGGCCTGGCTCAGGCAGGGAGTCTGCTATAAGAGCGCTCCAGGCAGCAGGCCTACATATAAATGCTATAAAGGATGTGACGCCTATCCCTCATAATGGCTGCAGGCCACCGAAACAGAGGCGGGTGTGATATGGCTCGTTACAAAGACGCAGTATGCAGATTGTGCAGAAGACAAGGGATGAAGCTTTTCCTGAAAGGGACTAAGTGCTTTACTGATAAGTGCCCTTTTGAAAGGAGGGGGTATGCCCCGGGACAGCATGGAAAATCTACTGTAAAGCTTTCGAACTATGGCATTCAGTTGAGGGAGAAGCAAAAAGTAAAGAGGTTATATGGGGTATTGGAAAGGCAATTCAGACGATATTTTCATATAGCTGAGAGGGCTAAGGGGATAACAGGTGCGAAGCTATTGGAATTGCTTGAGCGCAGACTCGACAATGTCATTTTCAGATTGGGCTTTGCAACAAATAGAGCCGGGGCCAGACAGATAATCAGGTATGGACATATCCTTGTAAACAAGAGGAAGGTAAATATACCGTCTTATTCAGTAAAGGTCGGAGATATAGTCTCTATAAAGCCTAAAGAAACTTCTATCAAGTTTATAAAGCAAAATATGGAATTGATGAAAGAATATCCAGTTCCTTCCTGGCTTGAATTAAATAAGGAAAGTTTGGAAGGGAAGGTCTTGAGGCTTCCAGAGAGGGAGGACGTAGGTTTCCCGATTCAAGAACAATTGATTGTAGAGTTGTATTCGAAATAAAGGAGAAGCGATATGGGCATAAGCTGGAAAGACTTTGAATTGCCAAAGAAACTTGAATGCGACGAAAAGACATATACAAATACCTATGGAAAGTTCGTTGCTGAGCCATTTGAGAGAGGATATGGAAGTACAATAGGGAATTCTTTGAGACGCGTCCTTCTATCTTCCATAGAAGGCGCTGCAGTTACCTCTGTTAAAATTGATGGGGTTCTTCATGAATTTTCAACAATCCCTGGGGTTTTAGAAGATGTGCCGCAGATTATATTAAATATAAAAAGGCTGATTCTTCGTTCCCATACCAGGGTGCCTAAGATTATTAATCTAAAGGCCTCAAAAAAGGGCGAGGTGACAGGAAAGGACATTATAACCGATGAGACAATAGAGATAATCAATCCTGACTTGCTTATCACTACGTTGACCAAGGATGTTAAGTTGAATATTGAGATGGAGGTTGGCAGGGGCAGAGGCTATGTTCTTGCTGAAAAAAATAAGAAAGAGAATCAACCAATCGGTGTTATTCCAGTGGATTCAGTATTCAGTCCTGTCAAAAGAGTAAATTTCAATGTTCAGAATACCAGGATAGGGCAGATTACAGATTATGAAAAGCTTATTTTAGAGATATGGACAAATGGGAGTCTGGATCCAAAAGAGGCGCTTCTCTATGCCTCAAATATTCTCGATAGGCACCTTGATATATTTGTAGGCTATGGAAAGCTATCAGAAGAAGAGACCCCGGAGCCAGAGGAGACAAAGGAAGAAAAGGAACTTTTAGAAAAATTAAAGATGCCTGTTAGTGAACTGGAACTTTCTGTCCGGAGCTCTAATTGTTTAAGAGAGGCGAGGATTAAGACGATTGGCGACCTTGTGAAGAAGACAGAACAGGAGATGCTTGCGTATAGAAATTTTGGGAAGAAGTCGCTTTCTGAGATAAGGGATATTTTAAAAAGTATGGGGCTTTCTTTGGGGATGGAGATGTCAGAGAAGGTTAAAGACATCCTAAAAGAGAAATAATGAGGATGTCTGATTACAACGATTAAAAAGCAGATTACAGAGATTAAAGAAAGAGACCTGTGTAGGGTAATCTCTGTAATCCAAAATAATCACAGTAATCAGGTATAATCCATAAGCTTACCTGATGATTATACCATGAGGCATAAGGAATTAAGGCATAGACTATCTAGAAGGACGAGTCATAGGAAAGCAACCTTAAGGCATCTTGTCCGGGGATTGATTCTAAATAAAAGCATAAGGACGACGAGGTCAAAGGCAAAGGCGGCGTCCCGACTAATAGATAGACTGATTGCACTGGGCAAAAAAGGGGATCTTGCAAGCCGCAGACTTGCCTATTCGGTTCTTTGCGATAGAGGTCTTGTCAAGACACTCTTCGATGAGGTTGCCCCACTCTTTAAAAACAGAAATAGTGGTTTTACAAGGATTTTGCTAATTAATTCCCGACACGGCGACAATGCCCAGATGGCTATCCTAGAATTTGTTGAGAGACCAAAGCCACCTGTAAAAAAGAGGAAAGAAAAAAGGGAACAGCAAAAAGAAATAGAGGCTAAAAAGGAGCCTACTGTAGAGAAAGAAACAAAGGAGGCAGAAAAGTTGCCTCCAAAGACGAAAGAGGTTCCGAAAGAGACCCCAAAGCCGCAAAAGGGCCGTCTTAAAAAGGCATTTACTGATGGCTTGCGGAAATTTTTTAGAAGAAGAGGTGAGAAGGGATAGAAATGACCTGTTCAACCGCGTAGGTTACCAGTCGGTAACCTACGCGGTTGAACAGGTTG
>JBBIOC010000083.1:0-6748 GCA_037443585.1 Candidatus Omnitrophota bacterium | reverse complement strand
CAGGCACTAACTGATGAATATTTTGAAAAGATGGCAGGAATATTACCTACGAAAGGCAAATTAACTAAAGCTATATTAGAGGAAAGAACAAAGGAGAAAGAATTGGAGGATAAGAAATGGTCAAGGTCTTAGACGCTTGCGCTTTAATGGTCTATTTAGAAAAAGAGGCGGGATACGAAAAGATAAAAGACCTGTTTGTCAAATCTGCTGAAAACGGGAGAAACTTACTTATGACTACTGTGAATTGGGGCGAAGTTTTTTATGTTTTAGTAAAAGATTATGGAATTGACGAGGCAGAGAAGATTCAACGCGCTATTGAAACATTTCCTATTGAATTCGTGCCAGTAGATTTAACAATAGCCAAGCAAGCCGCCTTATACAAAGCCACAAAAAAACTCCCTTACGTCGACTGTTTTACTGCTGCTTTAGCTAGGCTTCGGAAAGGAGAGATTGTAACGGGGGATAAAGAATTTAAAGTGATAGGAGATGAAGTAAAGATTTCGTGGATTTAATAAATACTTGAAAAATCTGTGTTGCAGTATTTTATGATTATTGAGCAAAGAGTGAAGGAGATAATAGGTAGGAAAAAAGAGGTATAAGTGGATATCTTAAATGTTGTGTTCGGAGTTGTTGCAGGTATTTTCTTAATAGCAGGAATTTTGACTATATTTGTCGACCCCTTTATTGGTTTAGTTTGTTTCTTGTTATGTTTTTCGGATTATAGTGTCTGTAGAGGTGAAGATGCCAGTTAGTCCTATTACTCCAAGAGGTGGTTGGACTGAATACGAATTGGCTTTGGCAATCCGTATGTTTCCAGAGATGCGAGGTCTTCTGGAATCTAAAAGAGTTTTACAAGATATAGGGAAGACTGCGTCTGAGGCAGGGGAGCAAGGAGCGTTAGGTTTTAAAGATATGTATTCGCTGATTATATCGACCATTTGTTAGATGAATACGATAAGCGAAGAGAGAAAAATGAACCACATCCACCGGAGAACCCAGTTTTATTAATAGATCCTAATCGTCAGACCGGTCTAAGGCGAGATCATCCATTTACAAAAGCTCTTTTTCAAATTCCATCAGAAAAGTTGCGCCAATTGATTGAGAAAGAAAAAGAACAAGACAAAGATTCGCAAAAAGAAATTGCAACCAAAGAGCTACGAAAGAGACTAGATGAATTGGCGAAAGCTGCGAGCAAATTCCTAACTCAACAAATAGAAGAATTAGAAGAACTAACTGTTGATGACAAAGTAGACGAACAATTCTTTTCTAAAAAAGGTGTTTTAATATTTCCAACTTATCTAAATGTAGCAATAGGTCAGATTCGATCGCTAACATTTTATGTTAATCGTTCTTTATTTGACAAAGAAGGTCAAGAAATGATGGTAATCAGCGATGATGGAGCAGTAAGTGTTTTAGATGTACCTTTTAAATTGAGATTACATCCAAAAAGGAATGATAGGTTAATAGGAACATTTAGAATTCGTGGCGAAATATTAAAAGAGTTAGTTTGTCTTCAAACCAAGAGTGAAGGGGCACCAGAAGCTGAAGCAATGGTAAAAGTAGTAGAAAATAGAATAGAAGAACATCAGTTTTTGACACCCTTTGAATTTGAACACAAACTATATCAAATAAAAGAAGGTAGTTTTAAAACTCTCCATTTATTTGCAAAATATCCAGAGATAGTGACTCAAGATACTATAATAAATGTGATTTCTTCTGATAGTGAAAGTGTTCCAATTAAAGGGCGTTGTCATATTATTCCTGTTGAGGGTTCTAATTATGCAGTTGGAGAGGTGGTAGTGCAAGGGCGTCGTCTCCAAACTAAGCCAGTAGAGATAACAGCATCTATAAATGGGGATAAAGCAACAACTAAAGTAAGAGTAACGCAAAAGGATGAGAGTGGATCTCCTTTAGATATCAAAATTGTATCTAAAAATCTTGGTGTCTATCGAGCAGCTTGGTCATCAGATAAACCTAATCTTTTAGAAATATCTGCAACCCATGATTCTATTAAGAGATATCTAGGTCCGGAATCAGAAGGTTATCCAGGACAGAAACAGCCGCCCTTCCTTGTTTTACTAGCAGAGAGCGTTTGTAGAAGGGCTTTAGAATTAGAAGTTAAAACTAAACCATGGGATTTTAAAGATGATTTTGTTGGTAATCCAGAGGTAATAGTAACTACAGTATTGTTTCGCTTGCAGCAGCGTATGCGTGATTTTGTGGATATAGCACATAGTATAATGTTAGGTACTGCAGAAATAAAATAGTTAGACTTAATATTTTGCACCGTTTAAAAAACTAATCTCTAACTCTACTCTAGATTCGATCTCCAGCCTGCCTTTTAGATAATATCTTGACAAGAATCCTTTAATAGTGTATCCTTTTAATAGAGAAGTAAGGATGTAAGGAAGTAAGAATAATGGGAGGCTAAAATGACTATAATTCAAACCGCAAAGATTACATCAAAGGGACAAGTTACTATTCCTAATCGGATAAGAAAGATTTTACATTTACAGGAAGGCGCTTCAGTTGCCTTTGGTTTAAGTAAAGAGGGGATAGTCTTATTGCCTTGCAAGGTTACCGTAGAATCGCCATATACTCCTGAGGAATGGGCAAAGATTGAAAAATTAGCTTCTGTTAAAGGTAAAGCCTACAAAAGTGTCAGAGAGGCAAAAAGGCACATTGAGGCTTTATGAGGTTTGAATTCAAGCCTTCCTTTGACAGGTCAGTTAAAAATTTCTCCAGAGAAGAAAAAGAAGAGATAAAGAAAGTTGCTATCCGGGCAGTAGACATATTATCACATAATAGAATAATTCATAAAGGCATAGGCCTAAAGCGACTCAAAAGTAACTTTTGGGAAATAAGGAAAGGTCTTAGAGCAAGGATCCTTTTTAGATGGAAAGGAGATTTAGTTGAGTTTGTACTTGCTGGCGACCACGAAGATATTAAACGTTATTTAAGGAATATTTAATATGAGACTTTATTGTATTCCATAGCATTTTGCAATTTTATCTTTGAACCATCCAGTTTTCTCACATAGTTTTTTACCTTTATTAAATAATAATATAAAATTTTTGAAAGAATTTGGCTCGCCAGCGTGTCTATTATAGTAGAAAGAAGGGCGCATTAGTATGTATAATTATATGTATTATTATATTGACATATAACTAGATTTAAGATATACTTATTATGGAAAGAGTAGTAGGAAGTTTTATATGGGATTTGGAAAAAAGAGCATAAGATAAGGATATTTGGTGCAGGTTACTGGAGAAAAGGAGAGATGTATTATGAAAGAAAAGAGAATTGATTCAAATATGCCTATTGGAAGAATGACAAAGATTAAGGATTTTCTTCCGGCTCCTGAAGAGCTTATAATGCCAGAAGAGATTGTGAAGATAACCATATTCTTAAAGAAATCAAGTGTAGATTTTTTCAAACGCAAGGCTCAGGAATGCCATACAAAGTATCAAAAGATGATACGCGAACTTGTGGATAGATACGTCACGCAATACTCTTCAATTAAATAAATAATTGTAAATACTGCTATATATTTTTTTCTATTTACTACCATAATTTTGTATGGTATTATTAGGAGTGAAGATATGAGAGACCTTACAGAAAGGCAAAGAGAGGTTCTTGATTTTATAAAGGAGAGCCAGACTAAAAGAGGCATCTCTCCTACGATGAGAGAGATTATGAAGTACTTTGGATTTAAGGCAATAGGCACGGTGCAGGACCATCTGGCTGCTCTTATAAGAAAGGGTTTTATAAAGCATTCCTCTCTGGCGCGCTCTATAGAACTGCTTGTTATAAGAAAACCACAGATTATAAATGCACCCATTTTAGGGACTATATCAGCAGGCAAGCCTTTGCTCGCTCTTGAGAATATAGAGGGTCATCTCTCTATAGATAAGGATTGGACAGGTTCTAAAGAGGTCTTTGCATTAAAAGTCAAAGGCGAGAGCATGATTGGTGCAGGCATATTTCCTTTGGATTATGCGATAGTTAGACAGCAGAATATAGCCCAGAATGGAGAGATTGTGGCTGTTTTAATAGACGACGAAGCTACTCTAAAGAGATTTTATAAAAATAAGAATAGGATAATTTTAAAATCAGAGAATCCGAAGATAAAACCTATTGTATTAAAGAAAGGCGAGGCTAAGGAGATAGATATAATTGGTAAGGTAATCGGGGTATATAGAAGATATGTTTAACCCAAATGCGCGTTGGGACAGGCCTTTACCACAGAACAATCAGACTTGTGATGAGTGTATAGAAGTAGAGGCAATCTTTGAAAAAGGGAAGATCATACCCATTTGGTTTAGTCTTGGCGGGATGAGGCATGAGATAAAGGAAATAATTTACAGGTGGCAGGAGAGAAAGGGTCAGGAGGTTTTATATTATTTTAGTGTAAGCGATGGTGAGGAAGTCTATCAGATCTATTTCAGCAATAAGACATTTGTCTGGAGGATAAGAAATGGATAAGGCAATCCTTCATCTTGATATGGATGCGTTCTTTGCCTCTATTGAGCAGGCGATTGACCCTCGTCTGGCTGGAAGGCCTCTGATAGTTGGCAGCAGAGAAGATAAGAATCGCACAGTGGTAGCTGCTGCCTCGTATGAGGCAAAGGCTTATGGGATTGAGTCAGGCATGAGCTGCAAAGAGGCCTTCAGGCTTTGCCCGGATGCAGAATTTGTGCCAGCGGACTCCAGTAAATATCTATATGTATCAGAAAAAATCTTTGAACTCCTTAAAGATTTTAGTCCTCAGGTTGAAAGGGCCTCAGTGGATGAGTTCTATTTAGATATTACAGGGTGTGAGCGGATATTTGGCTCATATGAGAATATCGGTCTTCTTATAAAAGAAAGGATAAAAAGAGAATTTAAGATTACAGGTTCTGTCGGAATTTCAGAGAATAGGCTCTTTGCAAAGATTGCATCGAAACTAAAGAAGCCAGATGGCAATTTTATTTTACATAAGAACGACATTCAGGAAACTCTAAAAGACCTGCCTGTAGAAAAAATTCCAGGGATAGGGAGGTTTCTTAAAGAGAGGCTTAACAGACTTGGAATATTTAAATATCCAGAGCTTTCAAAACTCAAGCGCGAAGAATATTACAGGGAATTTGGCAAGATTGGTTTATGGCTCTTTGCTGTTTCAAGGGGCGAGGATTCTGATAAGATAACATTCTATAGCTCAGAAGACAGCCTGCCTAAATCTGTCGGCCATTCATATACCCTTCCAGAAAATATATATAGGAGGGAAGAGGTCGAGGCGTGGCTTAGGCTTTTGTGTGAGATGGTTGGCGTAAGGCTCCGTTCTTATAAACTTGAATCAAAGACTACTCATCTATTTTTAAGGATGCCTGACTTAGGATTCTTATCAAAACAGAAAAATTTTCATGAACCCACTTCTAATTCAAAGGAGTTACTCCTTAGGGCTAAAGTAATATTAGACATACTTATAAAGAAACCTACTTATATAAGGGCGCTGGGCGTAAGTGCATCTGAACTTTCTCCTATTAGTTCTTCCTATATCTTTGACTCGCAAAAAAGGTATGCTGAGCTTTCGAATTTTATTGACAGCGTAAATTCAAGATTTGGTGAGTGGACTATCTTCCCCGCCTCTATAACAAATATCTATAAAAGTATTTGAAGCATTGAATATTATCTGATAGAATTGTTATATGCTCAAAGAGGCTATGCTTTATACAGCTAAAGAGGATAATAAAGTATTATGCCATCTTTGCAGCCACAGATGTCTTATATCAGAATCAAAATCTGGCATATGCGGTGTCAGAGAAAATAAGGGCGGTAAGCTTTACACACATGCGTATGGCGAGGTAATCGCTGCAAATATTGACCCTATTGAAAAGAAGCCGATCTTCCATCTATTGCCAGGCTCAAGGTCCTTTTCCATTGCCACAGTAGGCTGTAATTTTCGATGCGGGTTTTGTCAGAACTGGCAGATTTCCCAGAAGAAAGAGGCAGATAGATTAGGCTCAAGGGCAGAGGAGATGAGTCCGCAGGAAATCGTAGAGGCAGCAAAACGATATAACTGTGAGAGTATCTCATATACCTATACAGAGCCTACAATATTCTTTGAATATGCCTTTGAGACTGCAAGGCTTGCAAAAGAGGCAGACCTCTTTAATGTATTCGTGACAAATGGTTATATGACAAAGGAATGTTTAGATACTATTGACGGATTTCTGGATGCAGCAAATGTGGATTTAAAATCCTTTAGCGATGACTATTATAAAAAGGTCTGCGGAGGAAGGCTTGAGCCAGTATTAGAATCCATTAAGTATATGAGAAAGCTTAATATCTGGGTTGAGGTAACAACGCTTGTAGTGCCTTCTTTAAACGATTCTGAAGAAGAATTAAATGAGATTACCTCTTTTATAGCTTCAGTCGGAAAGGAGATTCCCTGGCATATCTCAAGGTTCCATCCAGATTATAAGCTTACGGATAATATCCCCACACCTATAACTACACTTAAGAAGGCATATAAACTCGGAAAGGATGCAGGCCTGCGCTATGTATATCTTGGGAATGTCCCAGAAGAAGAGAATACCTATTGCTATAATTGTGATAAACTATTAATTAGTAGAATAGGGTTTGATGTTGTTGAATATATGTTAAAGGGAGAAAAATGTCCGGGTTGCGGGACAGTCCTGGATGGAAAAGAATGGAGGTCAAATGAAGACGAGACTTACGGAACGAAGTGAACGTAAGTCTCTGTCTG
>JBBIOC010000082.1:1427-6766 GCA_037443585.1 Candidatus Omnitrophota bacterium | reverse complement strand
TTTTTATTTAAAGGTAATAAAGAAGGCGAAGAATCTATTGACAAAGAGGGCCTTTAAAACCCTTGCAAAGGATGAGGTAGAGCACCAGGAGGCGATTAAGAAATATATATCAGAGCTTTCAAAATCCAAACCCCTGCCCGACATAAAAAAGATTTTAAAGCAAGAAGCAGGCATCTCCAGCAAAAAGTTTTTTGATAAACCCATTAGACCTCTCTTAGAAAAGATTAGTTCAAGCAAGGGAGAGTTGGAGCCGTATAAGACGGGGATGGGGATTGAGACCGCTGGATATAATTTTTATAAAAAAGCACTTTATACAACAGACGATGAAGATGCAAAATCCTTGCTTAATTTTTTGTTAAAAGAAGAGATGGGCCATTTTACTATACTTCAAGAGACATATAAGTATCTGAAGGACCCAGAGGCATTTTTTAAGTCTGAAGAGAAATCTATATATGAAGGTGGCTGAAATATTTAAAGAGATGAAAGAGGATATAGGCTCTGTCTTTGAGAGAGACCCTGCAGCAAAGACAACGCTTGAGGTTATACTTTGCTATCCTGGATTACATGCTATATGGCTGCATAGAATAGCACATTTTTTTTATTGCAGGAAATTTTATACCTTTTCAAGGCTTATTTCCCATCTTGCGCGACACTTAACAGGGATTGAAATCCATCCAGGCGCAAAGATTGGAAGGAGGTTGTTTATAGACCATGGTATGGGCGTAGTTATAGGCGAGACCTCTGAAATCGGGGATGATTGCCTTATCTATAAGGGTGTGGTTTTAGGCGGCACGAGTTTGGAAAAAGGCAAGCGTCATCCTACGCTTGGAAACAGTGTTGTGGTTGGCTCCAATGCCTGCATCCTTGGACCAATAACAATCGGAGATGGTACAAAGATTGGTTCTGGCTCTGTGGTTATAAAGGATGTTCCTCCAGGCGCTACTGTAGTGGGAGTGCCGGGTAAGATAGTTGAGCGAAAACTTGCCGAGAGATTAGCCCTTGATTTCGAACATGGAAATCTGCCTGACCCCATAGCAGACGTAGTCAAGATTATTTTAAAGATGCAGCATGAACTTGAAGAAAGGATAAAGAGTATCGAGGCCTCCCACGGCATAAAGGCAAAGAGCATATTCTCTCATTATGAAGAAGAGGCCACAGAGGAGTTGAAGGAATAGAGAAATTTTTCTTGGCATTAAAAAGCCTGTTCACTGTGAAAAAACCATCCACCAAAACGGATGGGTTTTTTATTTTCAAAAAGCTATAAAAAAGTTCCAGACCCCTTAATTTTATGTTATAATCTATCAAGAAATGTTGTTATTCATTCGTGCCAAAATAGATACAGAAACCCTAAAGAAGGTAGCTGAAGATTTAAGGGGTTACATAAAAGTTGTAGTTGATGTCCGACGTAAAGTCTTGGCTGCGGGCGGAGAAAAACATGTAGACGGTGAACGACTTCTTTTGGAAGACGGAAGCCTCCAAAAGGATTTATGGGGAGCAGGCTTAGATTTGGAAACAGGAGAAACGGATTTTGATTCTTTAATTAACTTGAGGCCGACGCAGAATACAAGCCGGGAGATACTGGATCAAGAGATCAGAAAAGAAGTAGAAGCAATGGTTCGTTCTTTATTGCTGAAATAAATCAATGGAAGCCAGGGAATTGACCTTGAATATCGCTGTAAATCTGGGGCGCTTATGCCGCTGGGCATTAGAAGGTCGCAAGGCGCGAGTGGAACAATTTTTAGCCCAGACTGAAGAATATCTCAAAGACCTGGAATCTGTTCCTAAGTCAAACCGTTTCCTGTCCACCTATGAATGGTTCAAGAATGACTTTGAACGTCTCTCCCGAGATGTCCGTATGGATGCTGACTGGGCTGAATCTGTGCTTACCTGGGCAAACATTTTGTCCCATCGCGCTTCTTTAGTATAAATTTATTTCAGAGCCACTAAAAACCCGTGCTCTAAGGTTAACGACCAGTGGAAATTTGACGGCTTGCGCAATGGAGATTGAAGAGACTGAAATTTGGATAGAGGGCGAGAGAACCGTCGATGTAAGCAATAGAGCGGTGAGGGGATTTTTGGAAATCTGTAAAAAAGGAAAACTATTTGATATCAAGTAATAAGAAGAGGACAGTTTATGAAAAATTTTAATTATATACAGAAAAAATAAACAGTGTAAAAAAGCGATTTGGATATTTTTGTTGAATTTGAAGAAGGTCAAGAAAGACTATGCTTAATGGTATTGAAAATAAGGGTAATTTACGGATAGAGTTAATGGCATTAGTGAAAAAGATTAGAAAGAAATTTAATCCTCAAAAGATAATTCTTTTTGGCTCTTATGCTTATGGCAAACCCAAAAAAAACAGTGATATTGACCTATTCATAATAATGGACACGAATATTTCTACCAGAAAGCAAGCATCTTTAATTCGCTCGGAGCTTGGGGATTCAATCCCCATAGATATCATTGTAAGGACGCCACAAGAGGTAGAAGAAAGAGTTAAATTGGGAGATTTTTTTATAAAGCAGATTATACAAAAAGGAACTCCTTTATGAAGAAAATAACAGAGGAATGGATTGTAAAAGCAGAGAAGGATTATTTAGTTGCAACACGAGAGTTAAAGGCTGAGCCCTTGGCAGAAGAGGCTGTTTGTTTTCACGCCCAGCAATGTATTGAGAAATATATGAAAGCGATACTACAGGAAAACGAGGTTGAATTTGAGAAGATACACGACCTTAATGTGTTGCTTGGACAATGCGTAGATTTTCTACCAGAACTGGAGAATTTTAGAGACGAGATAGTTAAATTGTCCACGTATGCTGTAGATGTGCGTTATCCTGGTTCTGATGTATCAGAGGAAGAAGTAGGAGAATGTGCTGAGATCATGGAAAAAACAAGAAAGGTTATCAGGAGTTACTTTAAAATTTAATTGTTGAATATGAAGATTGAGAAAATAGTGGCTTGGGTCGAGGGGAAAAATATTTAATATTTTAAAGTCAACAGTAGGAAGGTGAGGTAGGCATGAGGAATTTTAAATATATACAGAATATTTTTAAAAAACATAAAACTGAATTAAAGCAGCGTTTTAGGGCAAAAGAACTTGGTGTTTTCGGGTCATACGTAAAAAACAAACAGAGCAAAAAAAGCGATTTGGATATTCTTGTTGAATTTGAGGAAGGCCAAGAAACATTCGATAATTATATGGAACTCAAATTCTTTTTAGAAAGGCTCTTGAATACAAAAGTTGATTTGGTTATCAAGGATGTCTTAAGAGAAGAGATAAAAGAGGACATTTTAGCGGAGGTTATATATGTATAAAAGAAAATACATACATTTTTTAAACGATATCTTTACAAGTTCAGAGAAAATTTTATCTCTCGTTGAAAAGAAATCTTTTGATGAATTTCTTAAAGATTGGGTTATAGTTGACGCGATAATTAGGAATCTTGAGATAATTGGCGAAGCAACCAAACATCTACCTAAAGATTTAAAACAAAAGTATGTGGATATTGAATGGAAGAAAATTATTGGATTAAGGGATGTGTTGAGCCATGAATATTTTGGCATCAATTACAAAATCTTATGGGATATTATAAAAAATAAGATTCCGGAATTAAGGGAGCAGATTAAGAAAATTATAGAAGATGTAAAAAAGAGAGAAGATGCATATTGAGAAAACAGAGGTTTGGATAGGGTGCAAAAGAGCCATTGATAGAGACGCAAGAGCGGTGAGGAGATTTTTTGGGGGAGATGTGATGTATAGAAAGTTTCATGGGCATATGAGGGATAAATGCTGAAAGATATTAAACAGCTTACTGAATGTTTGAGAGAATAATCCATTAAAACAAGGATTGAAAAAGGAAAATTAAAGTAAAATAGTAAAAAAGTATTTGACTTATTTACTATTATATAGTAATATTTATAGTGGGGGTGAAAAAAAGATGCTGTCAAAGTTAACCAGAGGAAACCAAGTAACTATACCTAAGTCCATAGTTGAAAGGGCAGGGTTAAAGATAGGAAGAGACTATGTAGATGTAGAATATGCGGATGGGGTAATCTATCTAAAACCGATAGATATAGAAGAACGCATCCCTAAGGAAGGTTTGGAAAGGCTTAAGGAAAAGGCGCTGAAGAAAGAAAAGGCAGATATTACACTTTCTGAAAGAGAGGCAGAAGGTTTTCTCGCCCAGCGTTCAAAGAAAAGTTAACATATGAATTTCTGGTATAAAAAAGACTACCTTAAGCGTTTCGATCGCTATCCCCAAGCAGAAAAAGAATCAGTCATTTTTGCAGACGAACAAATAAGGAATTCTTATACTACGCATTCAGCGCCCTACGGCTTAAGAATTAAAAAACTCTATCAGGATGGCAAAGATAAGATTTTCGAAGCAAGAGTCTCTGATAAAATACGGCTCATTTGGGTTGAGTCTGGGAGTCTGGTAATATTTACAATTTTAGGCAGCCATGATGAAATAAGAAATTATATTAAGCACTTAAAATAATAGAGTGCAAAATTTTCTTGACATTAGAAAAATTTATGGTATCCTTTTTTGAAAGGAATAAGAAGGGAGGTTCGAAGTGGCTGTACGAGGTAAGGTGAAGTGGTTCAGCAATCAAAAAGGCTACGGCTTCATCACACCTGAAAACGGAAAAGATGTGTTTGTTCATCATACCGCCATTCAGGGAGAAGGATATAAGACCCTTGAAGAAGGACAGGAAGTCGAGTTTGAGATTGTAAAAGGACCAAAAGGTGAACAGGCTGCTAACGTTGTTAAGGTTTCTTAGGTTTGTTCACTTGCGGAAAAAACCCCATCCGCCAAAAACGGATGGGGTTTTTTATTTTCAATGGTTAAACAACCTATAAGGGTCTGGACAGAGTTAGATATTGACGAAATCAGCAGACACCTTTTAGTAGTAGGAGAAGTTACTGCAGATTGCTACAATTGTAAAGAGATAGGACTTGACTACGTCTCCCTGAAATCATGCCCAAAGTGCAATTCACCATTCAAATACATTGCAAGCCGTTCGCATGAGATTAAGAAGATTAAAAATAGACGGCAAGACTTAATCTTTATTGACTTTGATGACTTTAAAAAGGCTGCGGGTTTTATAAAAGCGAAAAGCCTATTTGCAAGTTAAATGGCTATAACAAGAGAATTCTCAGCGGGTGGTATCGTAATAAAACGGTTTAAAAATTGCTTTAAGGTGCTTTTAATAAAGGATGGGTATGGAAGGTGGACATGGCCAAAAGGGAATATTGAGAAAGGGGAGGCCTCTAAGGAAGCAGCACTTCGGGAGATAGAAGAGGAGGTGGGGTTAAAGGATTTAAAGATTATAGACC
>JBBIOC010000082.1:0-1406 GCA_037443585.1 Candidatus Omnitrophota bacterium | reverse complement strand
TAAATATTTCTATAAATTAGAGGGTAGGCTAATATTTAAAACCGTTACTCTCTTTCTCGCAGAAGCTAAGGGGAAGGAGCGGCTTAACCCCCTTATGAGTGAAATATTAGATGCTAAATGGTTCAATTCTGTTGAAGCATTGCGAATAGTAGAATACAGGGGCGCATCAAAGACCCTGCAAAAGGCGATAGATAGGTTCATTGACTATTTAAAAGATGTCAAAGAAGATATTACTTGCTGAAAACGAAAGAGATATAACTGAGATTCTGCTTTATCTTTTTAAAGCATGGGACTACGAGACAACTGTGGTTTCTGATGGGATAACCCTTTTGGAAAAAATAAAGAAAGAGATGCCGGATTTGATTATTATCGATTCAAATCTGCCGAAGGTTGACGGCCTAAAGGTCTGCAAGATACTGAAGGAGGATTTTCTGACTGCCTACATCCCGATAATTGTACTTATCGATAAGAGACAGATAAGAAAGAAGATACTGGAGATAGAAAAAGGGGTGGATGATTATATCCTTGCTGCCCGGAAGCAAAGAGATTGAGCGGATAATAAAAGCGAGGCTAAATGAAAGAGATGATTTTGTTGGACATATTGGGGGCGATGACTTTATAGTTGTAACCACACCTGGAAAAGAAAGGATTATTGCCGAAGAGTCTATTTTAGAATTCGAAAGACTAATCCATTTTCACTATTCTAAGGAAGACAGGGAGAGAGGTTTTATTACTATAAAAGACAGGAGGGGCAATACATCAGACACCCCCTTAATGTCTATCTCTATTGCAATTGTTAACAATAAGGATTCTGAGATTAAGAGTATTGTAGAATGGATAGGGATAACCGCTGAGATAAAGAGATATTTAAAAACCTTGCCGGGAAGCAATTTTCTGGTAAATCGCAGGGTTTCCAATGTAGGGATTGGGGCTCGTAGCAGAAAATTAGACAAGATAGAGGTGCCGTCAACGCAACTGTTTGGATTGAAAAGAGTTAGAACAAAAACAACAAAGCCACTCGGACAGATACTTCTTGAATCAGGGGTCATTAACGAGGATGGGTTAATCCTGGGATTAAGGCGCCATTGGGATACAGGCTTGTCTTTAGGCCAAAGCTTAATAGAGGCGGGTGTTACAAACCGTTCAGAGATAACAAAAGCCCTCGAGCAGCAAATGAATGTGCCGCACTTTAATATAAAGGAGTTTAGTCCAGACAAGGAGCTGATCGATATTATAAGGATAACCAAATACGATATTTTGCCGCTTTTTGTTTTAGAGGAGGAGTTTAAACAACTGTTGGAGGCCTATAGTAAATTGAGTTTTTGATTAATTTTATTATTCAAGCGCCTATAATATATATTATGTTAAGTTGGTTAGAATTTAAAAATTTACACAAGTAATTAGGC
>JBBIOC010000081.1:0-6840 GCA_037443585.1 Candidatus Omnitrophota bacterium | reverse complement strand
TAAAGAGCAAACTGTGAAGGAGGTGATTTATGCCTATCTATGAATATTTTTGTCAGACTTGCGAGAATAAATTTGACATAAAAGTGAGTATATCCGAGAAAGAGAAGGGATTAAAGATAAAATGTCCAACTTGTGGCAGCATCAAAACCGTCCAAATCCTGGGTAATTTCTTTACTTTTTCTAAAGGTGGCTCCAGTTTCGGTGGTGGTTGCGGTCCGGACCCTACACCCCGCTGTTGTGGATAAAAATGAAAAAGAGAATATTATTTTTGTGCACAGGTAATTCCGCAAGAAGCCAGATGGCAGAAGAGTTGTTAAGGCATTTAGCAGGAGATAAATTTGAGGTTTTTAGTGCAGGTATAAATCCAACACAGATAAACCCTTTGGCTATAAAAGTGATGGATGAGATAGGCGTTGACATCTCAAAGCAGAGGTCAAAATCGGTTAAAGAATTTTTAGGGCAGCAGTTTGATTACGTTGTTACAGTTTGCGACAATGCTAAAGAGAGCTGTCCTATATTTCCGGGAAGATATGAAAAGATTCACTGGAGTTTAGAAGATCCTGCTCTGGCACAGGGGGCAGAAGAAGAAAAACTATTGATTTTCAGAAAGATAAGAAATCAGATAAAGGGGAATATCATCACATTTTTAAACCTCCCTAAAGATAAGGCAATTTTAAAATGCCCTCAATGTGGACACATCCAGGAAATCGCTATCCCTCAAAATATGTGCTTGCTCTTCTATAAATGTAAATCCTGCAAGAAAGACATCACTCCTACCCAAGGTAGCTGTTGTGTTATATGTGCATACTCAGATAAAACCTGCCCCGCGTTTATAAATTAGAAATATTTTCTTCATTCTTGACAAGCCAGATTTTATCAGGTATTCTTTATTTCAGAAAGTTATAAATAATTATAATAAAATGAAATATATCGATTTGTATAAAAGGCTTCAGGAAGATGGATTATACCTATTTTCTGCCAAGGACCTATTCTGTCTTTTCCCAGGAGTAAAGAAAGAAGTTTTGAGGCAACAGATTCATTATTGGAAGAAACATAATTGGATTAGGGCCTTAAAGAATGGACTTTATGAGATAATCTATCCAGAGGAGAAAAATATCCCAGACCTTTTTTTGGCAAACAAGTTATATAGCCCGTCTTATATTTCTCTGGAGACAGCACTTTCTATTTATAATATTATCCCTGAGGTTGCTATGGGTGTTACCTCTATTACTACTAAACCCACCCGGGAATTCAAAAATTATTATGGTTTTTTTAGATATAGAAATATAAGACCAAGGGCATTTTTAGGCTATAGGGTTATAGCAGAGAGGAATTTTAAGATTAAGATTGCTGAGCCTGAAAAGGCATTGGTAGATTACATCTATTTCAAACTATATGATGGTGAAGAGATTAAGATAGATGAGGAGCGGTTCGATTTATTGATTTTGAAGAAACTAAAAAAAAAGATTCTCTTTGATTACGCCTCTTATTTTAACAAGGCGACCTATAATGCCTTAAAGGAGCTATATGCTAAGTTATGATGCATTATTAGAACAGGCAAAATTAAATAATATGCCCATAAGTAAGATGCGTGGCATTATGAGGGAATATATCCAGACCCTTATGTTAAAATATCTTTACTCAAGCAACTGGGCAGATAGATTTTATTTTTTAGGCGGGACCTTTTTAAGGTTAGTCCATGGATTTAAGAGATTCTCTGAAGATTTAGATTTTAATATTGTTAAGATTGACAAACAAGAATTTGAAAAAGTTTCAGAATTTGTAAGGATTGAGTTAGAGAGAGAGAATATCCTTTCAGAGCTCAGTTTTGAACATAGAGGAGGCCTTTCGTCATCAAAGTTTTTATTTAAAAATGCCTTGGAATATTATCATATAATGGATAAGAGAGGAACCCTGATGGTGAAATTTGAAGCTAATAGGCCTAAGTTTAAATTAGAGACAGAATCTACAACTGTAAGCAGCTTTGGCGAAATCTTTCCAGTGAAGGTTATGTCCAAAGGCTCGGTCTTTGCAGAAAAGCTCGTTGCCTTAAAACACATCAAAAAAGGCAGGCATATCTATGATATTATTATTATGCTTTCTAAAAAATTTCCTATAAATGATGAGATATTAAAGGCCAATGACATTAAAGAAAAGCCTAAAGATGCTATTTCGGCGATAATTAATGAATTTAATCCTTCAGAACTTAAAAGGCTTGCTGTCGGATTACAACCCTTTCTTTTTGACGAGGCTGAATCTAATTTGGTAGTCAATGCAAAAACAATTATTAAAGATTTATTAGAAAAGTATATGATCTACAAGGAAATTAAATATAAATGATTACACAGATTAAAGATAAGATTACAGAGATTAAAGCTTTGTTAAACAATCACTGTAATCTCTAATTGCACATTCTATGAGCAAGAAATCTCTGTAATCAAGAAAAATCTCTTAAGTCATCTTGCCCCAAAGGGGCAAGATTTTTCTTGACAAAATAATTTCTTATGATATACTATATACAGGTAGGGGGTATAATAAAATGATAGACAAGACTACAAAGAAAGAGGCGCTTGTGCGGCTTAAAAAGATAGACGGCCAGGTAAAGGGGATTGAGCGGATGGTGGATGAGGAACGCTACTGCATAGATATTCTAAATCAGATAACTGCTGCACAGAGGGCATTGGACCAGGTTGCGCTTACTGTTATGAGAAGACATTTAGATAGCTGTGTAAGAGAGGCGATGAAACATAAAGGCGGCAAGGAAAAGTTGGATGAGCTTATGAAGACATTGCAGGAATTCATTAAATAAAGAACTAAAAAAGATGACTAAAAAAATCTTTATTATATTACTGGCTAATGTCTTTCTCCTCTCTAGTAGTTTATTATCAGAAGAGCCTTTATCTTTAGATTCTCTAATAAAAGAGGCAAGAGAGAAGAACCCGGATATCCTGGCAGCAAAGAAACGTTGGGAGTCGTCTATAGCCAGGGTCCCCCAGGCAAAATCTTTAGAAAATCCCATGATAGGATTTACCTTTGAAAAGATTCCAAAAGGCACATTAAAATTAGATAGGACAATGCCTGACGACAGGATGCTCACTGTTTCCCAGTTTATACCTTTATTTGGAAAATTATCTTTAAGAGGCAAGATAGCTCTGGTTGAATCGCAGATGTTTGCAGCGGAATATAGAGGTAAGGAATTAGAGGTCATAAATCAGTTGAAGAACGGATATTACGACCTATTCATGAACTACAAGGAGATAGCATTAAATCAGGTGAGCCTTAAACTCCTGGAAGGTATTGCAAAGTTTACTGAAGCAAAGTATGCAGTTGGAGATGCTTCGCAGGAAGAGGTCTATAAGATACATTTAGAAATAGCCCGGCTCAATAATGATATTATAAATTTAGAACAGGAAGCCTTGTCAAAGAAGACAATCCTTAATGCCTTATTAAATAGAGACCCTGAGAATCCATTGGGGCTTCCTACCTTAGAAGAGAACGTTAATTTTAAAAAGGATATTAGATTTTTATATCAGCTGACCCTCAAGAACCAACCCGAGCTTCGTATCTTTTCTTATGCGATAGAGAGAAATAGATATGCCAAGTCCTTATCCAAGAGGAGCTTCTTTCCTGATTTGATGGCTGGCATAACACAGCGCGGTATTACTTCTGGTATGATAGGGCCGTGGGATCTGATGTTGTTCTTCAGCGTGCCTTTCTGGTTCTGGACAAAACAACGTTATGAAGTCAAAGAGGCGATTAGCAATTTAGAGGAAGCAGAGGCAACTTATCAGGCCATGAAAAACAAGGCATTCAGCGAAGTTAAAGATTTATTTACAAAGATAGAGATTTCAAAAAATAGAATAGTCCTTTACAAGACCAACCTTATACCTATATTAGAGAGTTCAATTGAGGTCTCTTTATCTGCCTTTCGTTCTGGCAAGGGCGATTATATGGCTCTTTTAGATACCCAGAGGATGCTTGTTGAGACCAAGATGAATTACTATAAGGTGCTTGTAGAATATAATATGAATCTGGCGGATTTAGAACGCGCTGTGGGGGTAAGTCTTAGAGAAAATATAGAGGTGAAAAAATGAAGAAAAAGATAAAGAAAGTAATAGATGTATCAATAACAATCATCTGTATTGTTTTGATTATATTTCTTATGAGCTATCTCCTCTCATCCCGTTATCATGTCTTTAAAGGTCACACCTTAGAGTCTTCTGCACATACAAGCCATATGGCAAAGGCAAAGGCTGTCTATTATTGTCCAATGCATCCTAGTTATACTTCTGATAAGCCAGGTGACTGTCCAATCTGTGGAATGAAATTGGTAAAAAAAGAAGAGGCTCGGGCTATTGAAGAAAAAGCAAAGACCGCCAAAGAAATATGTATATTGCATAATTGCCCGATGTTACAAACCAATTGCCCTATGCAGATAACAGGTGTCGTCAAAGATTGTCCTTTCTGTGGTGCACATTTGACCAAAGGCAAAAAGATACTCTATTATCGTAACCCTATGAATCCCGAAATCACTTCACCTGTGCCAATGAAAGATTCTATGGGTATGGACTATATTCCTATTTATGAAGAAGAAGCAGGGGCTGAAGAAGGAGGCATCTATATTAGCCCTGAGAGACAGCAGTTTATCGGGGTAAAGAAAGAAAAGGTTGAGAAGAGAAGACTGACGCGCCAGATCTTAACTGTCGGCAGGGTAGCCTATGACCCCGTGCTTTATATCGCGCAGGAAGAGTATCTGCAGGCGCTTAAAACGCAAAATGCCTTAAGCTCCTCATCAATAAAAGAACAATCAAACTCTCTATTAGAAGCAGCTGAGAGAAAACTCCTTCTTTTAGGGATGAGCAAAGAACAGATAGAGGGATTGTCTAAAGAGAAGAAGCCGCAGGGGAACCTTTATCTGCCTACAAAAGAAAACACTGTCTGGGTCTATACAACTATATATGAGTATGAAATAGGCTTGATCAAAGAAGGAATCCCTGTTGAAATAGAGTCGATCGCCTTTCCTGGCGAAATCTTTACAGGAAAGATAACAAGCATTACTCCGGTCTTAGACCCTATGACGCGCTCTGTGCAGGCAAGGGTTGAGGTTGAAAATCCTGACAATAAACTTAAACCAGAGATGTTTGTCAATGTCAGGATAAATGTGGATTTAGGAGAGAGATTGACTGTTTCAGAAGAGGCAATAATCAATACTGGTAAGAGAACCATAGTTGTGGTTACAAATGACAAGGGGAATTTCTTTAGCAGAGATGTTAAATTAGGAGAGAGCGCTGAAGGTCTTTATGAAGTCTTAGAAGGCCTGAGCGAAGGAGAGATTATAGTAACTTCGGGCAATTTTTTAATTGATTCCGAATCGCGTTTACAATCCGCTATATCTGGAAGCGAACACAAGCACGGGCAATAGAGATGGCTAGATTAGTAGAGAATATAATTGAATTCTGCGCCAAGAATAAATTTATCGTATTTCTTTTGGTTGGTATGGTAACCTTGGCCGGGCTCTATTCTATGATGCATGTGCCTCTGGACGCAATACCTGACCTCTCAGATACTCAAGTAATTATCTATTCCCGCTGGGACCGCTCGCCTGATATTATTGAAGACCAGGTTACCTATCCAATAGTGACTTCCATGTTGGGCGCTCCAAAAGTCAAGGCCATCAGGGGTTTTTCAGATTTTGGCTTTTCTTATGTCTATATTATCTTTGAAGACGGAACAGATATCTACTGGGCGCGCTCAAGGACATTAGAGTACTTAAGTAAGATAATACCACGCTTACCGGAGGGTGTAAAAGTAGAGTTAGGCCCTGATGCAACAGGCGTAGGGTGGATATTCCAGTACGCACTTGTGGATGAGACAGGCCAGAATTCTTTAGCAGATCTAAGGAGTTTTCAGGATTGGTATCTGCGTTATTATTTACAGGCTGTGCCAGGTGTTGCTGAAGTAGCCACAGTAGGTGGATTTGTCAGGCAATATCAGGTTATGATTAACCCTAATACGCTTTTGGCATATAAGATTCCTCTGATGCAGGTGATTGAGAATATCCGCAAGAGCAACAATGATATAGGCGGGCGATTGATTGAATTCAGCGGTGCAGAATATATGGTAAGGGGCCGCGGTTATATCAAGGGCATTGAAGATATAAAAGATATTGTAGTAGGCTCGCAGATGAATGGCACACCTGTAACTGTAGGTCAGATTGCCAATGTAAGTTTAGGCCCTGATATCCGACGAGGCGTGGCTGAGCTGGATGGTAAAGGAGAGGTGGTTGGCGGAATAGTGGTAATGCGGCATAAAGAGAATGCGCTTAATGTCATTAAAAGGGTAAAGGAGAAATTAAAAGAGATTGAATCCTCGCTTCCTAAAGGTGTAAAGATTGTTACTGTCTATGACCGCTCTGACTTAATCAAGGCATCCATTGGCACTGTTAAAGAAAATCTTATCCAGGAGCTGATTATTGTCAGTTTTATGCTGATCTTCTTCTTGCTGCATTTCCGTTCGGCTCTGGTGCCCATTATAGGGCTGCCTATTGCCACCATTATTGCCTTTATGCCAATGAGCTGGATGAAGCTTACATCTAATATTATGTCCTTGGGAGGCATTGTAGTAGCTATCGGAGATATGGTTGATGCCTCAATTGTATTTGTAGAGAATGTGCACAAACGTCTGGATGAATGGGCAAAAGGCCTGCGCAAAGGCACGCGTGAAGAGATTGTGATTTGCGCGATGAAGGAAGTAGGGCCGCCTATATTCTCATCTTTGGTAGTTATGGCAATTGCCTTTATGCCTGTTTTTACCTTGGAAGCCCAGGAAGGCAGGCTCTTT
>JBBIOC010000080.1:1889-6962 GCA_037443585.1 Candidatus Omnitrophota bacterium | reverse complement strand
CCAGCAAAGAGAGGAATCTGTTCTAGTGTATGCAATTTAGATGAATCGCTTCCACTTGTGAGATTCATAATAAATTTCTAAGCTCTTTTGTTAAAAGCGGCACTATCTTAAACAAATCTCCGACAATTCCATAATCTGCCTTTTTAAAGATGGGTGCCTCGGGGTCTTTGTTTATTGCAACTATGCATCTTGAAGAAGATATGCCTGCAAGGTGTTGCATAGAACCCGAGATGCCACAGGCTATGTTAAGTTTTGGGACTATGGTCTTTCCTGTCTGGCCCACCTGGCAGGAATGGTCTCTCCAGCCAGCATCTACTGCTGCCCTTGAAGCACCCACTGCCCCTCCTAAAATTTCTGCCAGTTCTTCAAGGACCTTAAAATTCTCTGCGCTGCCGATTCCCCTGCCGCCTGAAACCACTATATCCGCCTCTTGTATGTCTAATCTTGTACTCTCCTTAGCCCTGATTTCTCTCACCCTTTTTTTTGAAATTAGAGGCAGGGGCTCTGAATCTATTTTGAAAATCTCTGGCGGGGGCGCCTCTTTCTTCTCTATCTGAACTATCTTTGGCCTGAGGGCTGCAATCTGAAAGATTTTCTCTAAGAAAACTAATCTCGCTATAAGCTTTCCTGCAAATACAGGCCTAGTAAATACTGTTGTCCCATCATCGCTTTGTTTTATATCTATACAATCGCTTGCAAGGCCGGTTCCAAGGTTGGCAGCTATTCGTGGGGCTAAGTCCTTTCCTTTTAAGGTAGATGGCAGTAAAATTAAATCAGGAGAAACCTTCCTTATTTGGTTACAGATAAAATTTGAAAAATTCTCTGCAATATATTTTTCAAGGCCTTCATTTTCTATTAAATAAACCTTTTTAATGCTAAACCCATATGTATCAGGTAGGAGTCCATTCGGGCATTTGCCTAATAATAAAAGAGAGATATCGCTATTGTTTTTTTCTGATAATTCTCTGGCCTTTGTTATGCATTCAAAGGTTGCATTCTTTATCTTGCCGTTAGCTATCTCGCCTATAACAAGAATTTCTCCTGCCATCTATATCACTTTTGCTTCTTGTCTTAGAAGCGCTATGAGCTCTTTTACGGTTTCTTCGGGTTCCCCCTTGATAATCTTACCAGGCTTTCGTTCTGGCGGATAATAAAATTTTAAAATATCTGTTTTTGGTGAAAGGACCTCTATATCTTTAGAACTAATAATTCTTATTGGTTTCTTCTTCGCTTTTAAAATATTAGTAAGTGAGGGATATCTCGGAATGTTTATGCCCTTTTCAACTGTAACAAGGCCTGGAAGGTCTAATTCTAATACCTCAATTGCTTTTTCTATCTCCCTTTCGACAATTAGATTCTTTCTATCTTCAGAAAACTCTATCTTTACAGCAAAGGTTGCCTGCGGAATCGCCAAATCTTCAGCAAGCATCTGTGGAACCTGACAATTATCATCATCTACTGCCTGCTTCCCGCATAGAATAAGGTCAAATTTTAAGCCTGATATTATCCTAAAAAGTAAATTAGAGACCTGAAAACTATCAAATCTATAGCTATTAGGGTCTAAATAAAAGATTGCCTCGTCAGCGCCCATTGCAAGGCCAGAGAGCAGCGCAGACCTCGAACGTTCAGGGCCAACAGCAATCAGGGTTACTTTGGTCTCTTCTATATGCTCTAACCTTTCTTTAATACGAATTGCTTCTTCAACTGCGTATTCATCATATGGGTTTAGACAAAAATTTACTCCCTCTTCTTTAATCCCTTTTTCATCAGATTCGAGCCTTGGAATTGTCTCTGTGTCAGGGACCTGTTTTATGCAGACGATTATATTCATTAAATAAGTTCGCTTACTTATTTCACAGATAATCACAGATTAAAAGAAACAGATGATCACAGATAAGTTTATCTGCGATCATCTGTGAAACGTTTAGTTTAACTTTAAATCTGCGATCATCTGTGCATTATTTACATTGCTTTTAAACATTGTTTAATTGCTCAATAACCTTATTTAAAAGCGAGTCCTCATTCTTATTTATTGAAATTAGTTCGTTTCTAATAGTTTTAAATGCACGGCTGCAAAATAGTGTAAATAGATTAAGTTCTTTCTCGCAGGCCCCTTTACCTTTAGACCTTGTGAGCGAATTCATCCTGGAGATAAGAACAGCTACAGCATATAGAATTATGCAAGAATTTGCGAGCCTCTCTTGAATCAACTCTTTATCTTGAATCTTCTTTCCGTACCTAAAAAGTAGCTTAAAGACATTCTTATAAAAAAGTTTAGAGAGTTCCAAAAAGGTTTTGGTCTCAGATTTTAAAGCAGGCTCTATATTTTTTAGCCTCGTGGAAATCAGATTCTTCTTTATCCCTCTCAAGAAAAAAGAAAATAGTCGAGGAAAACCTCCAGCCATTTCTTGTCCTGACAGCTTCATCCCCTCTAAGGCTATAAATACCCTCAGGATTTCATTCGTTCCTTCAAATATCATATTTATCCTGCTGTCTCTTAAGAACCTTTCATACGGATATTCTCTCATATATCCGCTTCCGCCGCATATCTGCAATGCATTGTTTGCAATCCGCCATAGCGACTCGCTTGCATAGACCTTACAAATCGCAGCCTCTAATGAAAAGTCAATATCCTTTCTATCTGCAAGCCTTGAAGTAAATTCTGTCAGACTCTCTATTACAAAGACCTCCACTGCCATATCAGATATCTTTTCTTTGATAAGCTCAAAATCTAAGAGCTTGCGGCCGAATTGCTGCCTCTCTTCAGCGTATTTAAGGGACATCTCAAATAATTGTCTGGCAGCGCCTAAACATCCGGAAGAAAGTCCAAGCCTTCCATAATTTAAGACCTCCATTGCAATCTTAAAACCCTTGCCTCTTTGCCCGAGGATATTTTCAACAGGAACCTTTACATTCTCCATAGTGAAGGCATTGGTTATAGACCCTCTAATCCCTAACTTCTTCTCTTCTTTATTTACAGTTATGCCAGGCAAATCTTTAGTAATTATAAATGCAGTAATCTTCTTCTCCTTCTTCCCGTCTATATCTTCCTCTGTTTTGGCAAAGATAGTAATCAAATCTGCAATCGCTGCATTTGTAATAAAGTGCTTTGAACCATTCAAAATAAAAAATTTTCCATCCTCAACTTCTCTAGCCTCTGTCCTGATGCTACCTGCGTCACTACCTGCGTCGGGTTCTGTAAGCGCAAAGGCAGCAATCCTCCTGCCTGAAGCAAGCTCAGGCAAAAATCTTTTTCTTTGTTCCTCAGTCCCAAATAGCACAATCGCCTTCATGCCAATGCTCAAATGAGCACCCACCATAATTGCAGTAGAGGCGCAATAACCTGTCAGGGCCTCAATCACCTTGCCATAGGCTTCCTGAGAAAACGAAAAGCCTCCAAACTCATCAGATATGGTCAGTCCAAAAATCCCTAAATCCTTTAGCCCATTCCAGACTTCATCTGGAACCTTTTCCTCCTGGTCAATCTTAACAGGGTCGATCTTCTCTTTGGCAAATCGCCTTAATGAATCTAAAAAAAGCTCTAAAGTCTCCCTTTCTTCTTTATTTTCTTCAGGATAGTTTTCTATTAGACCTGTCTTTAGTTCTCCTAAAAAAAATGACTTGGCAATCCCAATCTGTTTAGTCATAAAATCTCCTATCTCCTTTCACCATATTAATAATAAGTTCTGAAGGTCTAAATCTATTTCCATAAGACTTAAAAAATCTCTCCAAATCAAAGACTATATTTTTTAATCCAATACTATCGGCGTACCTGAGGAGTCCGCCCCTGAAAGGTGGAAACCCTGTCCCCATAATCAAAGAGATATCTATATCGCCTGGATTATTTACAATCCCATCTTCCAGACATCTGCATGCCTCATTGAACATAACAAGGACCATTCTCTTTAAGATATCCTCTCTTTCGCAAGCAGGACTTTTTTTAACAAATTTGTATATCCCTTGATTCGGAGTCTTCTCTTTGCCTCTATGAATGTAAAATCCCTTCCCTGACTTCTTCCCAAGCCATTTCGATTCTAAAGCCCGCCTTAGTATCTCGCTTGCCTTCATCCTATCAGGATATGCCTCTTCTAAAATGCTCGCAACCTTATAACCAATGTCAAGGCCAATCTCGTCAATAACCTCCAAAGGACCCATTGGCATACCAAATTCTTTCATAATGCCATCTATCATCTCAATCTTATAACCTTCATCTAAAAGAAAACCTGCCTCATTCAAATAAGGTAAAATCACCCTGTTGACTAAAAAGCCGCAACTATCTTTTACTACCACTGGTGTTTTACCGAGCTTTCGAGAGAGCTCAACTACTGTTGCTATAACCTCTTTGGAGGTCGCCTTTGCAGGAATTACTTCTATAAGCGGCATACGATGGGCAGGGTTAAAGAAGTGCATACCAATAACCCTTGAAGGATTCTGGGCTGCCTCTGAAAGTTCAGTGATAGGAAGCGTTGAGGTATTCGAAGCAATAATCGTATCTTCTGGGACTATCTCACACAATTCACCTATTATCCTCTTTTTTATAGCCATATCCTCAATAATAGCTTCAATAACAATATCGAGCCTTTTAAATCCTGAATAATCTATGGTTCCTGAGATAAGACCAAATTTATATTCTATCTCATTCTGTCTAAAGATATGCTTTTTTAATGCGGATTTATATATATCAATGCATGCCTTTAGAGCCTTGCCTATGGCAGGGTAATCCACATCTTTGATTCTAACAGGCAAATCCCTTGAACTTAAGACCTGGGCTATGCCAGCGCCCATCACCCCTGCCCCAAGGATTCCACACCTTCTTATCTGCCTTGGCTTAATTTCTGGGTCTTTAATCCAGTCAAGTTTTTTATATCTCTCATTTAGATAAAATAGTCCAATCAGATTCTTTGCAATTTCACCTGTTATAAGTTCTGCAAAGGTTTCTCTTTCGAGTTTTAGACTGCCTTTCTTAATAACTTCAAGCGCCTTTAAAGGTGCGGGATAGAAGCCTTTTGTATTCTTTAAGATTATTTTTTTAACCTGATTGAATAAGATGAGTCTTCCGGGTAAGGTATTTTC
>JBBIOC010000080.1:0-1789 GCA_037443585.1 Candidatus Omnitrophota bacterium | reverse complement strand
CTACTTGAAACTGGCTTTCCTGATGTTATCAACTCAATACCTTTTTGAAGACCTACAAGCCTTGGCAACCTATATGTGCCACCGAATCCAGGAATAATTCCTAACTGAACCTCAGGAAGGCCTATCCTTATCTTCTCTCCATAGCCAGCAATGCGGTATTTACAGGCAAGCGCCAATTCCAAGCCGCCGCCTAAACAAGCACCATTTATTAATGCGGTGGTTGGAATCTTCAAGGATTCGAGTTTATTAAATATATCCTGGCCTGCCTTTGACTTTTTTATGGCATCTTCTTTTGTCTGTATACCTTGAATCTCTTTAATGTCTGCCCCTGCAATAAAGAGCCCTTCCTTTTTGCTAATAATTAAAATCCCCTTTAAATTCTGCATTGACATTACTGAATCTATAATATAATCTAATTGTCTCAATACAGGTTCAGAAAGGACATTTACCTTTGAATCAGGGTCATCAAATTCAATTATGCCAATATTTTCTTGTGTCGTATAGAATTTAGGATTTTCCATCTATTGCACCCAACCTGTTCAACCGCGTAGGTTACCTGTTGGTAACCTACGCGGTTGAACAGGCCACCCATTTTACCTCTCCAATATTAAAGCAGCGCCCTGGCCGCCCCCCACACAAAGCGTTGCCAAACCTAAATTCAAATTCCTGCGAGCCATCTCTTTCAACAAGGTCAAAACCAGTCTTGCGCCAGTCGTGCCAACAGGATGGCCCAATGCTATTGCGCCTCCATTTACATTTGTAATGTTTCTATTCAGTTCACCAGTTGATTTATATAGAACCTTTTCGCAAGCGATTATCTGTGCGGCAAAGGCCTCATTTATCTCAATTAGCTGGATATCTTTAAGATTAACACCTGCCTTTCTTAATGCCTCTGGAATTGCAAATGCAGGCCCAAGGCCCATCCTATGTGGCTCAAGTCCAACATAAGCATACGCACGCAAGAAACCCAATGGCTGATAGCCTAAGGCTTTTGCCTTCTCTTCATCCATAACCAAAACTGCGCATGCACCGTCAGTAACCTGGCAGGAATTTCCTACTGTAACTGTTCCTGCAAGTCTATCAAAAAAAGGTTCAAGCTTTGCAAGCGCCTCTAATGAAGTATCTTCTCTGGGTCCATTGTCATATTCAACAACAGTCTTATATTCAGGCGGCGCTATAACAGGGACTATCTCTTCTCTCAGCCTATCTCTTCCTGCAATTGCCTTTCTGTGGCTTGCAAGAGCAAATTCGTCCTGTTCCTTGCGGGTTATGCCGAACTCCTTTGCAAGCACTTCAGCAGTCTGCCCCATATTCAAACCACATACTATATCTGTCAGACCTAAGACTATGCCTGGCAAAGGTTGAATATATGCTGGCCTTAGCTCAAGGAGAGTCTTTAACTTCTGAATAAGACCCTTAGAACGCCTCTGCTTCATTAAAATATCTGCTAAGGATTTCTTTAAGACAAATGGAATATTGCTCATAGATTCAACACCACCTGCTATGGCTATATCGCAGTATCCTGAACGAATCTTTTCTACTGCGCTTGTAATCGCCTCCATACCTGAGGCGCAGTTACGATGGACTGTATAAGCGGGCTTCTTCAAGCCAACCCCTGCCCTGATAGAAATAACCCTTGTAATATTTGCAGCCTCAGGGGGCTGTGCCACATTACCAATTATCACCTCATCAATCAGTTCTGTGTCCAGCGATGTCCTTTCTATCAGTTCTCGCACAGCAATCCTGCCTAAATCATATGCAGTCAGGTCTCTAAGATGCGTCCCTGCCT
>JBBIOC010000079.1:0-6962 GCA_037443585.1 Candidatus Omnitrophota bacterium | reverse complement strand
ATACCCCTATCCTCAAAGACTCTGGGAGGATGGTGCGTGCTAACCTTTTGTATGATATTTCTTACATGAGACATCACCATGCTTGTATCATATTCTCCCATCTTCAAAACAGAGACTCCGAACTCTCCCAAACGTCTAATCAAGGAATAAACCTGCGCTGATTTCAAAAGGGTTTTTGAAGGGATACACCCGAACCAGGTACAATCTCCGCCCAACTTATTTCTTTCGATCAACATGGTCTTGGCGCCTAAAGCTGCGCCTGCAGTCGCAGCAACCAAACCAGCTGCTCCGCCACCTAATACTATTAGATCGTAATCATATTTCATGGCAGAATCTTCTTTTAAGATATTTTAAATCTTCCGGCCTGTCTATATCGTACCAAAAATCCAAAACTGCTATCTTCTTCTTTAACTTTTTTGCATTCTTCAATGTTTTATCAAACACTGAACTATAACCCCATTTTATCCCTTCGAATATCCCCCAATCCGGCTTCTTAAGGCCGATTAGATAATAACCCCCGTCGTAAGCAGGGCCCAAAACCAGGTCTTTTCCGTTAAGCTCGTCAAAGGCTCTATTTATGTAAGTCTCAGGCAGGCCGGGTGAGTCTGAACCGATAATTATGGTCTTCGTGTTGGTTATAGCGAATGCCTTAAATGCATCAAACATTTTTTCGCCGAGATTTTCCCCTTTCTGCTTATAAAATCCGAAATCCGGGGCTATCTTTTTGAGAAAAGACGGGTTTTGATTATCAGAATCATAAGCTATTATTCTTCGACAATGCTTTATCTTCCTAGCTAATAAGACAGCGTTTTTCAAGAATCGTTTATAAAGCTTCAGGCATTCCATTTCTGACAAATGCCTAGATAATCTCGTTTTAACATTTCCCTTCTTTGGTTCTCTTGCAAAGATAATCAAACAATGCTTCATCTTAGGTCATCATATAAAAGTCTAATTTTTCCCAACGGGTAGCCTAATCTAAATAGAACAATAATGAAATTATAAAGCAGGGCGGTCCTTAGTATGCCTTTTTTCTCCCACCTCCTGGCAGAGACAAAAATTTTATCCGATAACACGATAGTTTTCCCTACATTGCGCAACTTTCTTGAAAAAAGCACATCTTCCATAATTGGCACTTCTGGAAAACCGCCTATTTTAAAAAAATATCCTTTTTTACAAAAATCCCTTGGTCACCATAAAAGATTTTGGATAATTTAGCTCTTAAATTACCCTGGGCTTCAATAATTCTATATATAACTCCATTCTTATCTATTCTCTGAGTTAAGCATCCTCCGATAATACCATTTTTCTGAATTTCTTTTTCGATGGATAAAAGTGCTTCAGGAGATATCTTATTATCTGCATGTAGAAAAAATATTGTATCGAACCTTGCATGTTGAGCACCGTAATTCATCTGTATGGCTCGTCCTTTTTGACAGCTTAGAACCTTACCGAAAGTGGAAGCCAACTCGATGCTCGCATCAGTACTGCTCCCATCTATAAATATAAACTCAGCATATTGAGAAAGATTTTCAAAATAAGGTGAGTGCTCTGCTAAAATCTTCTCTTCATTATATATGGGGATTACAATACTAATCATACAAAACTACTTCTTATTACGCCAATGCTTCCCTCTTCCTATCAAATCGTCAATACCAACTCCAAACGCATCTGCAAGTTTAAGCATAGTCTTTAAGGTAGGGGAATCTCCTGTCCCTCGTTCAATCTCTATAATCAGATTATAGGTATATTTTCTATATTTTAACACTAAAAAACTCTTTTTAAACAAATTTCCGCATATTTCAATATCTCATCGGCTACTTTATCTTCTTTCCATGCTCTGAACATAATTCGGGACAATCCTGATGCTGATAATTTTATTTTTATCAATATCTAGGATAAAGAAATGGCTGGATTTTCGAAAATGCCCGCAAACATTACTATATAATCCATTCTCATCCTCTAAGCCTATACCTACCCTCATATTCACTGCCCCCTCTTTTGACTTTTTGAGAATTTAAAAAACATCTTTTATTTTAATCCAATAGCGATTAGGATTTTTTAATCCCTAATACCTGAGATGGATAAACGCTTCTATGACCGGTCATTAAAAAACTTACAACACAGGCTAATGCAGCATAAGGCGCTATCTTTGTCCCGAATAACTCAACAGCCATTATGCTGGCGGCAATGGGAGTATTAGCTGCTCCGGCTAATAAACTTACTAAACCAAGAGCAGAAAAGGTCGCTATATCTAGTTTAAAAATCTCTGCGAATAAAACACCTGAGGTTGCGCCGATAAAGAATATTGGCGTAACGATTCCTCCGCAACCGCCAAAATAAAGAGTAACAGAAGTAAAGATAATTTTTAGTAGGAACGCATACCAGATGACTTTTGCCCCTGCTAAGCAACCCTGGATAGTTTCAAGACCCAACCCAAGATATTGTGAAGAAAAAGCAAAAGTAAGCGGCACCAAGACTAAGCCTCCAACGATACCTTTTAAAGGAAACCAGATATGTATTTTTTTTGATAGCCATTCGGATAATTTTAATATCTCTACCAACAAGAAAGAACAAAGCCCAAAAAATATACCTGCAAGCACCACTTTAACAAAAAATGCCTGGCTAAAAATGGGCGCTAAACTTATCGGCCGGTAGAAATACTTAATTCCGAAGAAAGAAGAAACTTGATAGGATACTATTCCGGATACAAGCGCCGGGAAAAGGGCATCATAGAAAATCTTACCGACATAAAGAACCTCGAGGCCGAAGATTGCGCCTGAGATGGGCACTCCAAAGACACTGGCAAAACCTGCGGCTACCCCGCAAATCATTAGTTTTCTCCTGTCCTCATCATTGAAACGAAAGATGCCAGCTAATATTGAGCCTAAGCCTGCGCCTACATCTGCACAGGGCGCTTCTTTACCAACTGAGCCACCACTGGCAATAGTTAAAACCGGAAGGAAAAATGCTTTTATAACCGAAGGGAGTGTAACTGGTTTTGCTTCATTTATTGATTCAATTATTTTATCGGTTGTATAATCTTGGGCTTTAGGATAAAAATAATAAGCCATTAAAGAAACCAGAAATAATGCAACGGGCAATAAAAGAAAAGAGTAGGGATAAAGGCTGACAGAGATTATACTCGCTTCCAGTGTTTTTAAGAACAGCGTGGTTGTTAAACCCACAATAACACCAATGAGGCTAGCCAAAAAGAACCACTTAATGACACTTATAAAAAGGATAGTCTGTTCAGTTAATCTTCTCTTCATATTTTTTATTTATAATATCTCTCAAAACCAGCCACTATTTCAAAAATCTCGTGTTTAGCCTTTACCTTCCTTAAGCGCTCAACGTTAAATTTATCTCTTACAAGATGCGAAATCTTGGCTAAGATTTTAAGATGGAGACCGACTTCTTCTTGAGGAGAGCGGATATAGCAATACTTTCTATTTCTTCTCTTTTTTTGGGTGTGGGATAAAACCTAAATTCCCTTCTAAACATCATCCGTGTCTGGGCATCCAGAGCAGGAAATGAACCTAACAAAGCAGAAATCAAAGGGGTTAAAAACCACTGCCATACAAAGGAAAGATAGACCAACCTTGAAACTTGCTTTGGACGGGGCGGAATAAATTCTTTACTGATTATCATACAGATAAACAAAATAAAAGTAAGCATATGCCAGATAATGCGGTTAATGTAAGACAAATTATAGAAAACTAATTCCTCTTTGCCATTAAGCACTGTCCAAAGAAACACAAATGGCACAAGAAAACTTACAATAATTGACCAGGTCGCCCAGTTGATATGACTGTCTAAAACCTGAAATAACTTTCTTATCTTTAAACTTAAGGGAATCTTGTTCTTTTTCAAAAAGCTCAATCCTAAAAAGACAAACGCCTCTATGCCAAAAGCCCAGCGTCTTTTCTGTTTATACTGCACGGCGAGAGTATCAAAGAAATTTTTTCCTACTGCGATATCCATATAGACTGGTATATCCAGAGAATAAGTATAATAATCTCCATCAAATTTTACAAAACACTTCCAATAAATAAGTGAATCATCGGAAATCATATCTACCGGCCAGTAATCCACCTCAACCAGGGTTTTAAAACTCATACTGTGCGAAGAAAAGGTAACAAATTTCTCATCGCGCATACTCTCTATTAATTGCCAGAAGGTTGAGCTTATTTCAATAACCCGCGCAAAACCCGGCGCATAATAGATATTGTTACTATAAATCGGTAAGGGCTGAAAACTTACCTGGTATCTTTTAGGATTACTTAAAAAATGATAAGCAAGACAGGAAAAATACTGCCTATCCACACAGGTATCGGAATCAAAACAGGAAATAAGCACATCCTCTAAATTAATATTGTTTTCTTTAAGATACTCTTTAACCTGCCGGGCAGCGTAGGTTGCATTGGAACCTTTCCCGGCAATTTCACCCGGCAGGTCTTTAGGGTGAATGGTAATAATAATATCTTTAAAATAATCCCCAAAATTATCCTTGAGGTTTTTAAGTTTATCCTGGATTCCTTTTTCGCGTTCTTCCCCTGCTAAAACCACAATCATCTTATCTAAAGGATAGTCTATTTTGGTAAGTGAAATTAAACTATCTCTTATAACCTCAATGGGTTCTTTATAAATGGTATAAAGAACTATCTGCCAGATATCTTGGAGGTGTTTATCTGAATTTATATTCCTGCAAAGCTTAAGCCAGTGAATTCCTCTCTTGGAAAGCATCCGGTGGTGTGCCAGAATTAAAAGCAGACTCATGTATAATAATCTGAAGAACCAGTAAAGAAGATAAACAATTAACCCTATGGCTGCCCATAAGGGTTTAAAGATGATAAGTAATATAAAGGAAAAAATAGTCAGCCAACTTAAGGTTGCAGGCAGTATTTCAAAGATTCTTTTAATCCTCTTTTTTCTCATAGATTTTTTTGGTAATATTTACTTTGAATAAACAAAATTTATCGGAAGGGGGAATTTTATCTTTAATAAATAGCGAATCAGAAGAATTATCATAATAGATTTCAGCATCCTTATCAGTCAAATAATAAATCTCAAATATAATATCTTTATTTCTTATATCCCGGGCAATAATCTTGTTGCCCGTCTGTATTATAAGATAACGGTCTTTAAAGCCAAAAAATACTTCTCTTATTTCATTAGCTGAATGATAAAGATGTTCTAATCTTAGTTCCTTTTTTATACCCCATGCGCCATAATCAATAAGCCAGATATCGCTTGGATTCCAGAAAACAAGATTATTCCTTCCTTCTCTTATCCCCTGAATGGACTCTATCTGTTCCTCAGTCAAATCTAAAGGAGAAATTTTAGTTATTTCTTCTAACTCCTCATTTAGAATATAGATACCGTCTTGCGCAAAGGCAATGATTCTTTTACCAAAAAGATGCTCCATCGCAAATAATTTATAAAAATTTGTCTCTAGTTTTACCTTCTCCACATCTTTTATCTTAGGAATCAATATCGCGTCAAGGACAGAAACAAAGGAGGACCTTACATCTACATCTATCTGGTAAGGATAAAAGCCTTCCTTTTCTAACTTTATCTTATATACCCCCGGCAGAAGCTCTTTTAAATCACAAGGTGTCACTTCTTGAATTTTATTTCCCTGTAGATAAACTTCTGCATTTTGGGGAGAAGATTTAATTGAGATAATCCCTGTTTTCTGGAAACGCTTTAAGTTAGGATTAAATTGATAGCCTAATGAGTAGAAAATAACCAAAGGCAGAGAGATGATAAAAGCAAAAAAGAAAAGCCAGAAAAAGATTCTTCTCATAAGTTTATAAGGTTTATCTTCCATAGTATCTTAATACCCCTTTAATATAAAGCGTAGGATAGGTATTACATCACTTTTTATTTTCCTATCCTACGCTTTTAATACGGACCACATTATGGTTTTGATGTGGCAGGAGAAACTCCTCCGGAAGATTGGCTGCAAGATGTATCCTTCTTAAGGGGTTCTTGCGGATTTGCCTGCGCAGGTTTGTCTTCCGTCTTCTGTGGCGTCACAGGTGTAACCGGGGCTTTTTTCTTCTTTGCCATTTTCATTCACCTCCTTCCCTTATCCCGTGGTTTGCTCAAAACTATTTTCTCGTCGGGAAACTATGTTGGCTTTTTAAAATCTCACCTCCACTTTTTCCCGTCGGAGAATTTAGTAACATTTGCACAGATGATCACAGATTAAAAGAAACAGATGATCACAGATATTTTCCGACGACATCTGTGATCATCTTGTATCTTCTCATCTGTGCTAATCTGTGCAAAATAGTTACTTTTGAGCAACCCTCCTGTTTAGATGTTACAACAATATAGGTATCTTGACTCTCAATTGCCGCAATCTCGCATAAGCCGTAAGAATTATGAATCACTTTATCGCCTACTTTAAACATCTTGATTATCACCCCTTACCGAAGATTCTCTTTTTTCGTTAGAGGTTTTGTTGCTATAATAACAGTCATAACATAACCATTTACCTGTGCCATATTGTCTTATAAGCATACTGACTTTTTTAAGACACAACTCGCAGATGAATTTAGAATTTGTCTCTGGCCATTTTCTCACAAATCTATACTCTCTTATTTAACAACAATTGCCCTAGACTTACAGATTTCCTGGCATCTGCTGCAAGCGCTACATTTAGACAAATCACTAATCTGAACAATATCTATAAAGACTGTAGAACTTTAATTTTGAAAAGAATGATTGTTGTGGGTCTTGGCGGGAAGAACTATAAAAGTATCTTATAGTATGAAGCCTTAAAAAAAGATTCTAGAATTTATATAAAAGCTATTTAGCTCTTTTTTTCAGTTAAAAATTCAAAACTTCTTCCCAAGAACACCAAAACCTAAGGTCTCTGCCTGCTTTCCTATTTTTTCTCACCTTCTTCTTGAAGACCTATTTTTCTTTTCCTAAACTGCTTAAGACCGCTGCTG
>JBBIOC010000078.1:0-7083 GCA_037443585.1 Candidatus Omnitrophota bacterium | reverse complement strand
AAGAGGATTGAATTCAGGCCGCCGGACAACTCCTGTAACCCTTATTTAGCCTTTGCCGCAATGCTTATGGCAGGCATTGATGGGGTCCAGAATAAGATAGACCCAGGCCAACCTTTAGACAAGAACACCTATGAATTGACTCCAGAAGAAGCAGCAAAAGTCCCTACGGTTCCTGGCTCATTGGAAGAGTCAATCGCTGCCTTAGAGAAAGACAATAAGTTTCTTTTAAAAGGGGATGTCTTTACCTCTGATGTCATTGATGTCTGGATTGAATATAAGAAGGAGAAGGAGATAGATGCTGTGCGGTTGAGGCCTCACCCATACGAGTTTTATCTATACTTTGACATATGATAACGATTCTAAAGCATATTGAGATTGAAGGGCCGGGGAGGCTTGGGGAATTTTTTAAAACCACTAAACGAAAGATAAAAATTGTAGAATTGGAGAATGGAGAGATTCTGCCTTCTATAGACGAGTGTGATGCAATAGTTTCATTGGGCGGCTCTATGAATGTCTACGAGACAGATAAGTATCCATTCTTAAGCATAGAGGAGGATTTTCTTAAGGAGGCACTGAAGAATGAGGTGCCCATTTTAGGCATCTGTTTAGGCAGCCAGCTCTTAGCAAAGGTATGTGGGGCAGAGGTTAAAAAGGCAGAGCAAGAAGAGCTTGGCTGGTACAGAATAGATTTGACTAAAGAAGGCATCAGAGATTCTCTGTTTAAAGGCCTAAATAAAAGTTTTGAGGTTTTCCAGTGGCATGAGGATACCTTTGACATACCTGAAGGGGGCGTTCTCCTTGCTACATCAGATACCTGCAGGAATCAGGCTATGCGCATAGGCAGGTGTGCGTGGGGGTGTCAGTTTCATATAGAAATGACAATAGACCTATTAGAGACCTGGCTGAATTATTATGCGGTTGATGTGGATAAGAAAAAGATATTACTTGAATTCTTTAGCAATAAGGAAGAATACCAGAGACAGGCAAATTCAATATTCTTGAATTTCTCACGGGTGATATTTGAAAGAAAGGTTCATAAAAGATATACTTTAGCTAAATGTCTGATGTAGGGCCTATATATTTTTTGTGTTTTTTTGCCTAAATTTTAGGCAGACTGAGATATGGACTTAAAGATAATAGAATTTAATGAAGAGATGTTTAAAGATAAGGATGGCGGGCTTTATAAATATGTTCTTGCCCAGATAGAGAAACCTTTGATAGAATATGTGTTAGCGCGAACAGCTGGCAATCAGATCAAAGCAGCAAAGATCTTAGGGATCAATAGAAATACCTTGCGGACAAAGATTAAAAGATTGGGGATTAGGCCTGAGGCTTATAGGGGATAATAAGGGAGAATGAGGGATGATGAGGGAGACTCGGGAACGATTAGAAAAATTCGGGCTATATGATTCGAGATTAGAGCACGATTCTTGTGGCGTAGGTTTTGTCTGCGATATAAAGGGGCGGAGATCTAACGAAATGGTTCGTTTAGGGCTTGAGGCTCTAAAACGCCTTTTACATCGCGGCGCGACAGGTGCTGACCCTAAAACCGGAGATGGTGCAGGCATATTAATTCAGATACCCCATGAGTTTTTCAAAAAAGTCACTCAAGAATCTGGAATTGAATTGCCTAAAGTTGGTGAATATGGGAGTGGGATGATATTTTTGCCACCTGATGAAAAAGAACGAGAGTTTTGTAAAGAAGTTTTCTCTAAGATAATTAAAGAAGAGGGGCAGAAGATTTTGGGCTGGCGCAAGGCCCCTGTAGATGACTCTGATATAGGCAAGACTGCCAAAGAGATTCAACCAGTAATTGAGCAGGTATTTATTGGCAAATGGCAAATGGCAAATGGCAAATGGCAAAGAGAAAATCTAGATTTTGAAAGGAGGCTTTATATTATTAGAAAGAGGATTGAAAATACTATTCGTTCCTCAAATTTGAAACAGAAATCATATTTCTATATCACTAATATCTCGAGTAGAACTTTCTCATATAAAGGCCTGCTTATGTCTACACAATTGGAGAATTTCTTCTTGGACCTCAAGGACCCACTTTTAAAGAGTGCCCTATGCCTTATCCATGCCCGTTACTCAACAAACACCTTCCCAACCTGGGACCTCGCACAGCCGTTTAGATTCTTAGCACATAATGGCGAGATAAATACATTAAGAGGAAATATAAACTGGATGAGGGCAAGGGAAGGACTATTGGAAAGTGAGCAATTGGGCAAGGAGCTAAAGAGGCTCTATCCTATAATCGTCCCAGGAGGCAGTGATTCAGCCACTATTGATAATGTCTTTGAACTCCTTGTTTTATCAGGCAGGTCACTTCCACATGCAATGATGATGCTTATACCTGGCGCATGGGAACAAAACCCCTTTATAGATGAGAACCTAAAAAGTTTCTACAAGTATCACGCGTGTCTGATGGAACCCTGGGATGGCCCGGCAGCGATTGCATTTACTGACGGGACAAAGATTGGTGCAGTGTTAGATAGAAATGGCCTGAGGCCTGCACGATATATCGTAACAAAGAAAGATTTTGTAGTCATGGCTTCAGAGGTTGGGGTCTTGGATATCCCACCGGAAGATATCTTAGTTTGTGGAAGGCTTGAACCTGGAAAGTTATTCTTTATTGATACAGAGGAAGGCAGGATAATAAATGATAGCGAGATAAAAGAATCAGTCTCAACCCGCAAACCTTACGGGGTTTGGCTGAAAGAGAATCTTTTAGAACTTGATGAAGTACATAAAGATGAGCCATCAGCCATCAGCCATCAGCCATCAGCCAATGGAGATATCCTTTCTTTAATGAAGGCCTTTGGTTATACCAGAGAGGACCTGAAATTTATAATAAAGCCAATGGTTGAGAATGCACAGGAGCCGATAGGTTCAATGGGAAATGATACGTCACATGCAGTCTTATCTAAAAATCCACAACTCCTTTACAATTACTTTAAACAGCTCTTTGCACAGGTTACAAATCCTGCAATCGACCCTATTAGAGAAGAATTGGTTATGAGTCTATTTAGTTTTGTTGGCTCTGAGAAGAATCTCTTAGATGAGACGGCAGAAAGTTGCCATAGATTATTTGTGAGAAGGCCTATCTTAATAAATGAAGAGTTGGAGCGGATTCGCAACATTAATTTAAAAGGCTTTAGAACGAAGACCATCTCTCTTTTGTTTAAGGCATCTTCTGAAAATGATTTTTTGAATTCCCTGGACAAGATATGCGAGGAGGCTACTTTAGCAATAAAAGAAGGCTACGCCTTTATTATCTTAAGTGACCGAGGAGTCAATAAGGAATTTGCAAGCCTGCCTATACTTTTAGCTACAGGTGCTGTGCATCACCATTTAGTGAGGAATGCCTTGCGCACACAGATTGGAATAATAGTTGAGAGCGCTGAACCAAGGGAGGTCCATCACTTTGCACTTTTATTTGGCTATGGTGCAGATTGCATAAATCCATATCTGGCATATGAGGCGGTCAGGTTTTTGATTCAAGAAGGTGATATAAAACTTCCTTCAGAGAAGGCAATGCACAATTATATAAAAGCCACAGAAAAAGGGATTCTGAAGATTCTCTCAAAGATGGGCATATCAACCTTACAGAGCTACAGAGGCGCACAGATATTTGAGGCATTAGGTTTAAATAATGAAGTGATAAAGAGGTGTTTTACAGGAACGGTCTCACGTATTGAGGGGGCCGGTTTTGAAATTATAGAAAAGGAGACGCTCTTAAGACATAGAGCGGCTTTCCCTGAAAGAGATGCTGATAGTTTTCCATTTTTGGACACGGGCGGGATTTATCAATGGAAGAGGGATGGAGAATTCCATCTCTGGAACCCTGAGAGTATTGCTTCCCTTCAAGATGCTGTAAGAAAGAATGATTATAAGAGATACAGAGAATTTGCAGAACTTATAAACCCCGCCCTTTCTAACAAGTATAATAACGTCAGAAAGGGCGGGGTAAATGAGCAGTCCAGTAATGTTGTTACACTGCGTAGTCTCCTTAGATTTAAGAAAACCAAATCAATCCCGCTTGATGAAGTAGAGCCAGTTGAGGAGATTGTAAAGCGCTTTGCAACTGGTGCTATGAGCTTTGGTTCAATATCAAGAGGCGCACATGAGACCATTGCCATTGCAATGAATAGAATAGGCGGGAGGTCGAATACCGGTGAAGGAGGAGAGGACCCTGCGAGGTTTGCTCCCCTGCCAAATGGCGATTCAACCCGAAGTGCTGTAAAGCAGGTTGCATCAGGGAGGTTTGGCGTTACAACTAATTATCTAACTAATGCAGATGAGCTACAGATAAAGATAGCGCAAGGTGCAAAACCAGGTGAAGGCGGACAGCTTCCAGGTCATAAGGTAAGCGTAATAATTGCACGCACCCGCTATACGACACCAGGGGTGACATTGATTTCTCCGCCTCCGCATCATGACATCTATTCTATTGAGGACCTTGCTCAGCTTATCTTTGATTTAAAGAATACAAACCCTCGCGCACGGATAAGTGTAAAACTTGTATCAGAGATCGGGGTGGGGACTATTGCTGCAGGTGTAGCAAAAGGCCATGCAGATATGATTTTAATTTCCGGAGGCGATGGCGGAACAGGGGCATCTCCAATCAGTTCCATCAGACACGCAGGCCTTCCCTGGGAATTGATTGGGTCTCTCTGAGACACACCAGACCTTAGTTTTGAATGATTTAAGGAGCAGGGTGAGGCTTCAGACAGATGGACAGATGCGCACAGGCAGGGATGTTGCAATAGCTGCACTCTTGGGTGCAGAGGAATTTGGGTTTTGTACTTCAGTCTTAGTTACTATTGGATGTGTAATGCTAAGGCATTGCCACCTAAATAATTGCTCTGTAGGGGTGGCAACGCAGAGTGAAATCTTAGAGAGGCGCTTTAAAGGAAAGCCAGAGTATGTGATAAATTATTTCCGCTTCGTGGCAGAGGAGTTGCGCGAGATTATGGCCTCTTTAGGGATAAGGCGAGTTTGTGATATGATTGGGAGGACAGAACTATTAGAAGTAAATACTGATATCTTGCCTTGGAAAGCGAAGGGAATAGATTTCTCTAAAATCTTATATAAGCCAGAAGTGCCAGAAACTGTTGATACGCATTGCACAATCTCACAGGACCACGGAATTGATAAGGTTTTAGATTTAAAACTTATTGAACTTGCAAGGCCCGCTTTGGAGAATACGCAACCTGTAAAGTTTGAATTACCCATTAAGAATTCAAACAGGACAACAGGTGCGATGTTGAGTGGCGAGGTCTGCAGGGTCTTTGGTGAAGAAGGTCTTCCAGAAGATACTATTGTATTTAAATTCAGAGGTGTTGCAGGCCAGAGTTTTGGCGCATGGCTTGCAAAAGGAGTGACATTCAAGCTTGAAGGCATGGCCAATGACTATGTAGGAAAAGGGATTTCAGGTGGAAAGATAATCATATATCCGGATAAACATTCAAATTATAAGCCAGAAGAAAATATCATAATCGGAAATACTACATTTTATGGTGCAATAAGCGGAGAGGCTTATATCCGCGGAGTAGCAGGTGAGAGGTTCTGTATAAGGAATTCTGGGCTTCATTCTGTTGTTGAAGGGGTGGGAGACCATGGCTGCGAATATATGACAGGTGGAAGAGTAGTTGTTCTGGGAAAGACAGGCAGAAACTTTGCAGCAGGTATGTCAGGCGGGATTTCCTATGTATACGATATAGATGGAAATTTTAAACTTAAGTGCAATATGGGAATGGTTGAGTTAGAAAATCTTGGTGAAGAGGATAAAGAACTTATTAAAAATCTATTATCCAATCACTACAAATATACCAAAAGTCCTATTGCAAAAGAGATTCTTGAAGATTTCAAAAATAAATCTAAGATGTTCATCAAGGTTATGCCTATTGAATATAAACGAATTTTAGAGGCTAAGGTAGTAGAAGAAAGATTGGAACTTACAGAAGTATCTGAAGGATAACCTTTGTTCAACCTACGCGGTTGAACCAGTGTTCAACCTACGCGGTTGAACAAAGGTTGAACAAATGGTTAAGCGAAAATGGTGATATAATGGGTGATATAAAGGGTTTTTTAAAGGTTAAGAGACAGGAGAGTCTATATAGGCCTGTTTGTGAGCGTATAAAGGACTATCGTGAGGTCAGTCTTTTATGCAAAGAAGAACGGTCTTTAGAACAGGCCTCAAGGTGTATGGATTGCGGCACGCCATTCTGCCACTGGGGATGTCCTATTGGAAATTATATCCCAGAGTGGAATGACTTGGTATTTCGCGGTCAATGGAAGAGGGCTTTTGAGCTTTTAAACGCAACAAACAACCTCCCTGAGATTACGGGGAGGCTCTGCCCTGCGCCCTGTGAATATGCCTGTGTCTTAGGTATAAATGACGACCCTGTTACTATAAAAGAAAATGAACTAGCAATAATTGAGTACGCATTTAAGAATGGTTTAATTAAACCAATGCCTCCTAAAAAAAGAACAGGTAAGAAAGTAGGTATAATTGGTTCAGGCCCAGCAGGGCTCTCTTGTGCTGTGCAATTAAATAAGGCAGGCCACAATGTAATTGTCTTTGAGCGGGATGATAAAATTGGCGGTATTCTGAGATACGGCATCCCTGATTTTAAATTAGAAAAATGGGTCATAGATAGAAGGCTCAAGATTTTAGAAGAAGAAGGGATAGAATTTAGAACAGGAGTAAATGTAGGAATGGATTATTCAGCCTCAAAGTTATTAAAGGGATTTGATGCGGTTTGTTTAGCAGGGGGTTCTCGTGTCCCACGGGACCTAAATATTGAAGGGAGAGATTTAAAAGGGATTTACTTTGCAATAGATTATCTGACGCAGGCAAATAGAAGAGTCGCAGGAGAAAAAATTCCATCTGATAAACTTATAGACGCAAAAGGGAAGCGTGTTTTAATTATTGGTGGCGGGGATACAGGCGCTGACTGCGTAGGCACAGCGCATCGCCAGGGTGCATCCTGCGTAGTTCAGATTGAGCTTTTACCACAACCCCCCCAATGCCGCACAGAGGATTATCCCTGGCCTAAATACCCTATGATTCTAAAG